>NZ_FYAJ01000002.1:600000-804302 GCF_900185625.1 Photobacterium andalusiense | reverse complement strand
CCAGCTGCTGATTTTTCTGTTGTTGCTGTTTACTTTGTTTTCCTTCTTTTCCTTCTTTTCCTTCTTTTCCTGATTTTTGCTGACCTTGTTGCTGTTGGTCTTTGTTGCCTTGCTGACCTTGTTGCTGTTGGTCTTTGTTGCCTTGCTGACCTTGTTGCTGTTGGTCTTTGTTGCCTTGCTGACCTTGTTGCTGTTGGTCTTTGTTGCCTTGCTGACCTTGTTGCTGTTGGTCTTTGTTGCCTTGCTGACCTTGTTGCTGTTGGTCTTTGTTGCCTTGCTGACCTTGTTGCTGTTGGTCTTTGTTGCCTTGCTGACCTTGTTGCTGTTGGTCTTTGTTACCTTGCTGACCTTGTTGCTGTTGGTCTTTGTTGCCTTGCTGACCTTGTTTGCCTGATTTATCTTTCTTTTGCTGCTGTTGCTGCTGCTTTTCAGCTTGTTCAACAATGGCTAAGTTCTTTTTCGCATCAGCAAAATCAGGTTGCTGCTTTAACACTTTCTCATAAGTTGCAGCTGCTTGTTTATAATCACCTTTTTGTGCATAGGCATTGCCTAAGTTGTATTGTGATGTTGGATCTTTGAGTGGTTTTAAGGTCGCTATTGCTTGGTCATATTGTTGGGCTTTATATTCCGCAATACCTTTCCATTGTGGAGAGGTAAAATCTTGTGCCGCTTTTTTAAAATTACCGTCGGTGAAGGTTTCATAAGCTTGACGATTGGTATTGATCCATGGACTTGCTTGAGCATGATCAATCGGTAATAAAACAAACATCGCAGCTAAAACGATGCCACGGCGAAAGCCAAGTAACGCTAATAATAACAAGGGTAGAATTAACCAAAAGCCACCATTTAAGCGTTCTTGTAACTCTTTCTCATGGCCTTTGTGACCACTGGCTAATGGCTTTGCGGTAAAGTTTACAATCGCATTAACATCATTATCAGTTGTCTGAGCCATTTGTAAGATGCCGCCAGTACTATCAGTAATCGACATCAGGGTGCTGATATCAATTTTACTCATTACTGGAGTGCCATTTTCAGACAGTAAGCTACCATTGGGAAGCATAATTGGCGCACCTTCAACGGTTCCCATTGCAAGAATAGAAACGCGATAGTGAGTGCCTTTTAGCTCTGTTAATGCTTGTTGAGCAACGGCTTTGGTCATACCATCAGTCATTAAGATAATGTCACCGCTATTGTGACCTGCTTGTTTGAGTAATCGTATTGCTTCGGCGATCCCCTTAGCGGCATTGTTACCAGCAATTGGCATAACGTCAGGTGATAAACTTGGAATTAAATTACGTAAGGTGCTGCTATCTGTGGTTAACGGGCTTACTTCATAGCCATCACCAGCGAAAGCCACTAATCCGGTACTGCCTTCTTTCCAGCCCGGTAACATATCTAATGCTTTAAATTTTTCTTGGGTTAAGCGATTGGGCTTAATGTCAGTGGCATACATTGATTGTGACATATTCATCACCAGTACTCGTGCGCCATTGAGGTTATAAGCCGGAAGTTTAACTTTTTGCCAGCTTGGCCCGGCCATTGCAATAACAGCAATCAACCAACCGAGAGCTAATAAAGCGAGCGGCCATCGTTTAGGTTGTTGTTGAGTTAGCCCCAATTTTTGAGCAAGATGAGGCGCAATTAAACCTGAATGTTGTGCTTTGCCTTTTAACCATGGCAGAACAATGATCAAGGGAATTAACGCTGCAAACCATTGCGGGTGCATAAAGGTAAAATCAGCCATGACGTTTCCTCATGAAAGCGATAACAACAGATAAAAGCAATGCAAATGCTAATGGGTAACGGAATAATTCATCACGTGGTCGCCAAGTTTGTTGGGCATTATTCACGGGTTGAAGCTTATTAATAACATCATAAATTTTTGCAAGTTGCTGTGGGTTTCGAGCACGGAAATATTCACCACCGGTCATTGATGCAATCTTACTTAAGGTCTTTTCATCCAGATCAGAAGAAGGATTTACCACGCGATCGCCAAAGAAACCTTTTTGGATCATTTTATCTGCGCCAATACCGACGGTATAAATTTTCACACCGCTTTCTTTAGCTAATTTTGCAGCCTCAATCGGCCCAATGACACCAGACGTATTACCGCCATCACTGAGTAAAATAATCACTCGCTGCGGTGCTTTACTATCAATAAAGGTTTTGGTTGCAACCCCTAGCCCTTCACCGATTGCAGTACTTTGACCAATTAAGCCTAATACGGTGCGATTAAGTTGCTGTTCAACGGTTTTGCGATCAAAAGTTAATGGTGTTTGTAAATAACCATGATCCGCAAAAACCACCAATCCTAATCGGTCACCTTTGCGTTTAGCAATAAAATCGGATAACACATGTTTTACTGCTGTTAAACGATCGATACTTTGACCATCTTTAGTCACCATATCGGGGATCGCCATCGATCCTGATAGATCAACCGCCAATAACATATCTCGATGCTCAGGTTTAATTTCAATCGGATCGCCATACCATACTGGACGTGCGACTGCGCAGACTAAACTTACCCAGACTAATGTCATTAACACTTTACGAATAATCGAACTTGGTTGTTGCTGACCGACGCCTTGTGGCAACTGTGGCAGATGAATTGCTGCTGGTTGTGCGACAGGTTTACTAAATCGATACACTAACCATGCTAAGGGCAATAAGGCCCAGGCCCATAGCCATACAAACTCAAACATTGGATGACTCCTTGGTGATCACACTATTACCATCATGACTGTTGGTTTTAGCTGGCAGTGCGTGTTGTAGCCACAATAATGCTTGTTGTCGACAGTCGTTAAATTGTTCCGCAGTTAATGGTGCAGGGGAGAATAACCCTTGTTGCCATAGCGGCTGTTTATCAACAAAACCTTGAAATTTAGTAGGTAAATGTTGATCAAGAAATACTAACCATTGTATGCCTGTTAATGGAGCAACAATTGAACGTGGAAAATAGCTCAATGCTGCTTGTTTCAATAAGGTGTTGATTGCTGTTAAACCTGCGTCAGGTTGCAAAGTTTTTAGAATTTTTATTGCTTCTTGTTTCGCTGCAAAGTGCTGACAACGGCGGCGATAGTGGTAACCAGTAGCGATAATGACGATAAGGGTCACGATGATCACTACCCACCATCCCCACGGTAGCGGCCAATAGCTGGGAGCGGAGTGAAGGTGAATATCAGCCAATGGTAATGTGGGTGTTGTCGGTTGTGTCATTACCTGATCCCTTGTGAGTGTGCGCCAAGCTGCTGCAATAAAGGTTGCGCCGCTGACAGTGAATGCAATGGTATGGCAAGTGAGGTTGCCATTTCAGTAATAAAATTTTGGTGGTGCTGATATTGCGCGCTTAATGAGTCACGCGTTTTTTTGGCTGAAAAGTCTAGCCATGCCGATTGCTGATTATCAGTAACATGCTCATAGCCTCGAAATTGTGTTTGCCCTTGTTCAAGAGGATCATAAATTTGGACAAATTGGATTCGATTATGCTGACGAAGTTGGCTTAAACGGCGTTTATCTGTGGCTTTTAAAGGGTAAAAATCACTGATAACAATAATCTCACTGCCTTTAGGGCAAAGATAATGCAAACGTTTTAAAGCCGTTGAGAAGCCGTCATTATTACTATGATCAAGCGCTTTTAATGCATCCTGCTGGGCTGAAATTAACGCGTTTATAATATGTAATGGTCCTCGTTGGCGTGCTGTTGGTTTACATTCAATGGTACTAATACCGTTATAGATAACAGCGCCTATACGATCTTGTTCATCAATAGCTAACCAACTCAGTAAACTAGCAAAATGTGCCGCTTGGACTGATTTAAGCATTAACTGCGAGCCAAATTGCATACTGGCACTAATATCGATAAACAACATGATTGGCTGTTCACGTTCTTCTGTAAATAACTTGGTATGTGTTTTACCTGTACGTGCCGTCACTCGCCAGTCAATAGAACGAATATCATCTCCCGCTTGGTAAGGGCGAACTTCTGAAAAATTCATTCCTCGCCCTTTATGGCGACTTTGATGGTGTCCATTAAGCTGCGACCAAATACTTTTTGCAGGTGCTAACCACCTTACAGCTTGATTTTTATATTGCAGTAGCTCTGCAAGACACACATTGACGCCATCGCTATGGGGTGGCAGCGCTACGTTGATGTGTGCTGATTTCATAAGCTAGCAACCTGCGAAATAAGCGTATCGACAACACGATCTGCTGCAATTCCTTCAGCTTGTGCTTCATAGCTTAATAATAAACGGTGACGCAGTACTGGATATGCCATTACTTGAACATCTTCAGGCGTTACAAAATCTCGACCGCTTAACCAAGCATGCGCACGTGCACAACGATCAAGCGCCAACGTTGCACGTGGACTCACACCCATTTGTAGCCACGATTGTAATTGTTCACCAAAGCGGTGTGGTTCACGGGTCGCCATCACTAAGCGAATAATGTAATGCTCAACATCGTCAGCCATATGAATATTGAGTATTTCTTTGCGAGCCGCAAAAATATCACTTTGACTAATATGAATTTGTTCAGCAGCTGCAACGCCTAATGCTTCGCCACGATTAAGGCGTAGAATTTCAAGTTCACTCTCTGCATTGGGGTAATCGACATTGAGCTGTAATAAAAAGCGATCTAATTGTGCTTCAGGTAATGGGTAAGTCCCTTCTTGTTCAATCGGGTTTTGGGTTGCCATTACTAAAAATAATTCAGGTAATGGGTAGGTTTTACGGCCGGCTGTGATTTGTTTTTCAGCCATTGCTTCTAACATCGCCGCCTGTACTTTTGCTGGTGCACGGTTAATTTCATCAGCAAGTACTAATGAATTAAAGATAGGTCCAGGTTGAAAAGTAAATTCAGCTGTTTCTGGACGGAAAATATCAGTACCCGTTAAATCAGAAGGTAATAGGTCGGGCGTAAATTGAATCCGATGAAAATCCCCTTCAATACAATCAGCAAGTACTTTTACAGCACGTGTTTTCGCTAATCCTGGAGGACCTTCAACAAGAATATGACCATCAGCAAGTAATGCAATTAGGAGTTGTTTTACTAAATTAGGCTGACCGATAACCTGACTTTGGAGATAATCATTTAGACGTTGAAATGTGCTAGCTAACATACCGAGACTTCCTTTGAAATTCAAAATACTTACGATGAAACAATTTTTTTCGGACTACTAAAATTTGATTAAGTTCACATTTTATACCCAGATTTTTTAAAATAATCAGCGTGAAATCGATGTTTATTACCGCAAAAACTTCGTTATTAATATTATTTGGGCAATATTATGAGATTCAATCTTTGAGGGTGAATTTATAATTTAGTACCATTTTTGTAACATTTTCAAAAAAACTATCCAGTTCGTAATCCTTCTATTTTATTAAAGTCATCCGACCACTTATTCGTATTAAAATCTCAAATTGTAAAAAGTATGCAACATTCCATTAACTCGCCGATAGGCGTTAATACGCACGTTGTTTTATAATGCTATGATATTAAATGAATTATTATTTTTTTTTATTTATTTAATAATAAAATCTTATGTTAACAAAATGATTTCTTTTACACATTAGTGATTAATTTGTTAATGCCAAATGGTAATGGTTCTAAAAATGTTAATTCCTTTGCTTGCCATAAATATGCATCTGTGTTGTTATGTTCGCCATATGCAATGTGTTTGTAATAATCACGTATTATATTGAAGTGACTGTAAAACAGCAGATCTAAGAATGTAAGGCTAGTGTGAACAAATATCAGATAGAACGTTTATTTTAATAAGTACGGCAAGATCAAAGGAAGGAGCCTTAGAGATGAAAAAAGTAGCATTAGTGACAGGCGCGAAAGGCGGTATCGGTTCTTCAATAACTCAGGCTTTAGTTGACGCTGGCTTTCGTGTTATTGCCACTCATCACCCAGAAAGTGAGCAATCAGCTAAAGAGTGGATGAAAGAAAATAACTATTCAGATGAATCTGTAAAATTGTTGCCATTAGATGTTGTTGATACTGCATTTTGTAAAGAGTCATTAACTGCACTACTTGAACAAGAAGGTCATATTGATGTTCTTGTTAATAACGCAGGAATTACCAAAGATACCACATTCAAACGCATGACAGCAGAACAGTGGAATGATGTGATTAACACAAACCTTAATAGCTTGTTTAATGTTACTCAACCTTTGTTTGACTCAATGTGCCAGCACGGTAATGCGCGCATTATTAATATTACCTCGGTTAATGGTTTAAAAGGTCAATTTGGTCAAACAAATTATTCAGCAGCAAAAGCGGGAATGATTGGTTTTACTAAAGCACTTGCTGCTGAAGGTGCTCGTGCTGGTGTAACGGTAAATGCTATTGCCCCAGGCTACACAGGTACAGCAATGGTTGAAGCAATTAAACCAGAAGTACTTGAATCAATTAAAGCAGAAATTCCAATGAAACGCTTAGCGCAACCACAAGAAGTTGCGGCAGCGGTTGTCTTTTTAGCAAGTGATGCTGCGGCCTATATTACTGGTGAAACATTATCAGTGAATGGCGGTTTATACATGCACTAATGGTGCTGTTTATAACAAAGACAAAAAATAAATCATATTATAGAAAGGATGCAAAATATGGCTAAGGTTTACATTGTTGCCGCAAAACGTACCCCAATCGGTAGTTTTAATGGTGCGTTAAAATCAGTGTCTGCAGCACAACTCGGCGCAGTTGCAATTAAAGGTGCATTAGCACAAATCAACGTGCCTGCTGATGCAATTGATGAAGTTATTTTAGGTAATGTGGTTGGTGCTGGCCAAGGTATGGGTCCTGGTCGTCAAGCAGCTATCTATGCTGGATTACCAAATGAAGTTCCAGCTTATTCATTGAATATGGTGTGTGGTAGTGGCATGAAAGCATTAATGGATGCTGCTGCGCATATTAAAGCTGGTGATGCAGATCTCGTGGTTGCCGCTGGTGCTGAGAACATGTCACAGATTCCATTTTGTGCATCATCAAAAATTCGTGATGGTCAGAAAATGGGTAACCTTGAGCTAACAGATCTTTTAATTGCTGATGGCTTAACGGATGTTTTCAATAACTATCACATGGGTGTAACAGCTGAAAATGTGGTAGAAAAAGTCGGTTTAACACGTGAGCAGCAAGATAATTTTGCGCTTGCGAGTCAGCAAAAAGCCGTTGCAGCAATTGAACAAGGACGCTTTGTTGCTGAAATTTGCCCAGTAGAAGTTGTTAGTCGTCGCGAAACCGTGATTGTTGATACTGACGAATACCCGAAAGCAAATGCTTCGATTGAAGATTTGGCGAAGTTGCGTCCTGCATTTAATCGTGATGGTTCGGTTACGGCGGGTAATGCTTCTGGTATCAATGATGGTGCAAGTGCAATTATTGTTGCTTCTGAAGCGGCTGTTGCTAAATACAACCTAACACCATTAGCTGAAGTTGAAAGCTACGCGCAAGCGGGTGTTGCTCCTGAGATTATGGGTTTAGGCCCTGTTCCTGCGGTACTTAAAGCATTAGAAAAAGCAAATCTTTCAATTGAAGATATTGATCTTCTTGAATTTAATGAAGCATTTGCTGGTCAAGCATTAGGTGTCTTCCATGAAGTTGCTAAAGAAACAGGCACTAAGGTGGAAGATTTAGTTGAACGTGCGAATGTAAATGGTGGTGCAATTGCACTAGGTCACCCTCTTGGTGCATCTGGTAGCCGTATTCTAGTTAGCTTGCTGCATGAAATGTGCCGTCGTGATGATAAATACGGCATGGCAACATTATGTGTTGGTGGTGGTATGGGTACTGCAGTTATTTTAAAACGTGTTTAAGTAAATAAACTAATACAATCAGTGTGATATGGATATTTGTCACACTTTATTACTATCAATGAGGAATGTTCTATGTATACGGAAATGTTTAAATCTTTTTCTGAGCAAACAGAGAAAACACTAGCACCATACGCAAAATTCAACAAAGTATTTGCTAAAAATGTTGAGCAATTAACTGAGCTTCAATTGTCTGCAGTTCGTGCTTACAGCGATCTTGGCTTAAAGCAACTTAAAGCAGTAAGTGAAGTGAAAGATATTCAATCTCTAACTGCATTTAATAGCCAGCAACTTGAAACGCTAACTAAGCTTTCACAGCAACTTCTAGAAGATAGCAATAAGTTTTCTTCTGTAGCACAAAGCTTCAAAACTGAAGTTGAAGAGCTTGTTGCCGACAACGTTAAGCAAGCAACACCAGCTATTTAAGTGATGGTCAATTACACGACTCTAATGGGCGTGTAATTATCTGATACTTATATAAATCAGCCATATAAGATGATTATATGGCTGATTACTTAGTCCAAGTACAGGGTTTTTGTTATGAACAATCACTTTTTTTCGGACTACTTTGCCAAGCTCCAAGATATGAACCAGTTATGGTGGAAGGAGTTAGACTCCGGCAAGGCAGCCATGAATACCCCAGTAACAAAAGCGCTTAATGATATTAACTTGGAAGATGCCACTGAATTTTTAGAGAAAGCGGCTGCTCAGCCTGGCGCTTTAGCTAAAGTCCAAATGGACTGGTGGGATAATCAAGTAAAAATTTGGCAGAATGTTGCAATCGGTAATACGACAGCAGAAAGTGCCTTTATTAAGCCTGCAAAAGATGACAAGCGTTTTAGTGATCCTGCATGGGAAAATGAAGCTTTTTATAATTATATTAAGCAGTCATATTTATTATTCAGTAACACAATGCGTGAAACAATTGAATCAATTGATGGACTTGATGATAAAGCAAAAGAGCGTTTAAGCTTTTTTTCACGTCAAGCGATCAATGCAATGTCTCCAACCAATTTTGTTACAACCAATCCTGAATTAGCTAAGTTAACTGTTGAAACTAACGGTGAAAATCTAATTAAAGGGATGGAACTGTTACAAGAAGACATACAAAGCAGTGCTGATGTACTCAAAATTCGAATGACGAATAGCGGTGCATTTGAACTCGGTATCAATATCGCCAATACTGAAGGTGAAGTGGTTTTTAAAAATGAATTATTTGAATTAATTCAGTATAAGCCTCTCACTGAAGCTGTTAATAAAACACCTCTCTTGATTGTGCCACCATTTATTAATAAATACTATATCTTGGATTTGCGTGAGCATAATTCAATGGTGCGTTGGCTAGTTGAACAAGGCCATACTGTATTTATGATGTCGTGGCGTAATCCTGATGAATCATTGAAAGATGTTGATTTTGAGCATTATGTTCTAGATGGTGTTGTAAAAGCGGTTGATGCTGTTGAAGATATTACCGAACAAAAACAAATCAACACAGTTGGCTACTGTATTGGTGGTACATTATTAGCAACGACACTTGCGTATTATGCTGCCAAGCGTATGCGTAATCGTATTAAATCAGCGACATTCTTTACCACATTATTAGACTTCTCTCAGCCAGGTGAAATTGGTGCTTATATCAATGATCCGATTATTACGGCGATTGAAGCACAAAATATTGAAAATGGTTATATGGATGGCCGTTCATTGAGCGTTACTTTCAGTTTATTACGTGAAAATAGTTTGTACTGGAACTATTACGTTAATAATTACTTGAAAGGTAATAGTCCAATTGATTTTGATTTACTCTACTGGAATGGCGATAGCACCAATGTTGCGGCGAAATGTCACAATACTTTGTTACGCCAATTCTATTTAGAGAATAAATTAGTTGCCAATAAAGGCTATAAAGTCGGCGGTGTATACATTGATTTGAGTAAGATTAAAGTGCCTACATACTTTATTTCGACTCAAGAAGATCATATTGCTTTATGGCAAGGTACTTACCGCGGTGCTAATCAATTAGGTGGAAAATCAACATTTGTTTTAGGCGAGTCTGGCCATATTGCAGGTATTGTGAACCATCCTCAAAAGAATAAATATGGTTTCTGGGTTAACGATAGCAAAGAAGAAAGTGCTGAAGCTTGGTTAGCTGGTGCTAAACGTCAAGATGGTTCTTGGTGGACACATTGGAATGTATGGTTAACTGGATTTAGCCCTGCAGAACAAGTACCACCACGTGTGATGGGCAGCGAAGCTTATGCTCCGTTGTATGTTGCACCTGGTGATTATGTGAAGCAAGTCTTACCAATCTCTTGATTATATTTATTATTTTAAAACCCAGATTATTCTGGGTTTTTTTTTGCTTGTACTTTTTAACATTATTATTGTGATGATTTTATATTTGTTTTTTGGGGCGTTATATTTAATTTAGTGTTTTGTGTGTAAATCATGCGGTGTTCTAGTTTTTATTGGCTATATTTTCCAGATAGGTATAGCTAAAAAATAGTAGGAGAAAGCAATGACAAAGCTCGTTAGTGTCGAAGGGATCGGTGAAACTTACGCGGCAAAGCTAGAAGCAATTGGTGTTAGCACTGTTGCACAGCTATTAGAGCAAGGTGCAAAACCAAGCGGTCGAAAAATGTTGGCTGAAAAAACGGCAATCAGTAGTAAGCTAATATTGAAGTGGATTAATCGTGCTGACTTATCACGAATTAAAGGGGTCAGCACGCAATATGCTGACTTATTAGAGTCGGCTGGGGTTGATACTGTTCCTGAACTTGCGCAACGTAATGCAGATAATTTACACACCAAAATGGTTGAAGTGAATGAGGCTAAATCATTAGTACGTCAATTACCGCCACTGTCAGCCGTGGAAGATTGGGTCGCACAAGCCAAACTTTTACCACGTGCAATTGAATATTAATAACATTTAAATGATAGAGGCGAATGGTTGTTAATAAGGATCAACGATGAGCATTCTAAAGCTTAGATGGCTGGCTATTATTTGCGTTATGGTTAGTGGTACTTACAGTCATGCTGCGCAATATAGTACCAAAGATGTTGGTAGTATTGCGCCTGTGGTAGCGTTGCAAGTTGGTGATTTACAGCAGCGTCATTGCTTATATGCTGGCAAATCGTACTCTTTAGGTGCAATGATCACGACAGGTAATATTGTCTTAGAATGTCGTCCGGCATCATCTATTGAACTAAATGGTGCTTTAAAATGGACAGAGCGTAAACACACATCTGACAACGATGATCTATCAAACAGTATTACTATCAATAAATAATAAAGCCAGCGTCAGATTTTATTCAATAATAATCGAATAAGACTGTCTACTGGCTTCATTTTTATCAGAAAGGACATTGATGCCTTTTTGATGAATTACTTCGCTAGAGAGCGGCTTTTTAGTTCAAAAATTAACTTTTCAGCGCTACATTCAAATTGAATACGTGCTGTTAATTCTGTACTTGTTTCATCAACAGGTGTTGTTTCTACTTTAAAGTTAGCATTAACTTCTTTTGCTAACGCTAGGTAGTTTGCAAGCTCTGATTCTAATGCTGTTTTGCCGTTGGCGAAAATTTGTACATCAGCAATATCATCATTCTCATTGATCATAAAGCCCATTTCTGCTGAAACACCACAAGCATCACATGGTTGGTATTCTTGTTTTTCTGTAGTCATAACTTTACTTCCTATTAGTTAGTACTCGTATTTTAAAACGATGTGAGTCAGATCGCTATTGATTAATATGAAAAGTCAGTTTTTAGCTATTTAAGTGCTGAATCAACATTGCTCGTGGTTATTTATTCAACTGTTGCTGTTATATAAGCGGCAAATATGGGCGAAAGTTTGTTGAAATGGATAGGCTTCTAAAACACCAAATCCGTCTAATTGCTTGGCTTTTATTTTGCTATTTAATGGCGTACTCATACCATGTAAAAAACGGGTGATAGCCGCCATTGATGGTGAACTGTCATTACGTTCAATAAAGCTATCACTCCAGATTGTGATTTGCTGATCACTGATCTCTGGCAGGGTTGGCAAAGTGGGTAAAGTGACTGTTTTTCCACGACAGACTGAACAATGACCACATTGCTCGGGAGCATGATGATCGGCAAAATAGCTGGCTAACTTATGGCTTAAACAGCTTTTACTTTCAAAAAAGGCGATCATATTTTCAATACGGTGAATTTCACTGTGTTCTTTTTGTTGAAACAGTTGGTATAGCGCAGCGGTTTCAGCTTCAATATCAAAATGATGTTGATTAATACGATAAACATCGGTCATTTGTTTACTTTCAAGAGTGATCCAACCTTGCTCATGTAAGTAATCGATCGCCGCAACAACCCGTTTTCTATCGACTTGATAACCTTGCCATAGCGCATCCATATCTAAAGTATGCCAAACCCTTGCTTTGGGTGAACACGCAAAAATTGTTTCAATGAATTGACGACGTTCACCTTGAAAGCGCTGAACGATTTCATACTGGGATACATTCATTTTATAGCGATAATCAGCAAAGTAAGTGAACATCGGCTCAATGATTTGTCGTATTTCAAGGTAGACTAGAAGGGTTTTTAGTGGCAATAAACGAATATTACTGTCTTTTGATAAACGGCCACTCATGATTTCCCATTGCTGATCTTGTGCTTGTATTTCGCGTAGAACATAAGCGATTGCATTACGATCTGGTGTATCACCAAAAACAAAGTTTTCTAATACATTTAATCCTGATTTATTGGCGATCACTGTGCAATGTGATACTTCACCATCGCGTCCAGCACGACCTATTTCTTGGCTATAATTTTCGATAGATTTAGGTAAGTCAAAATGAATAACTTGACGAATATTTGATTTATCGATTCCCATTCCAAAAGCGATAGTTGCCACAATACAGTTAATCTCACCATGCATAAATTGTTGTTGAATGCTGTGGCGACGATCTGAATCCATACCTGCGTGATAAGCTTGCGCTGGTATATGGCTGCGAGTGAGTATTTCTGCCACTTGTTCGGCTGTGTGCTGTAAAGTGACATAAACAATTGCAGGTTCATTGCTGCGTTGTGACAGTTGATGTTTGAGGGTGTCTATCTTCTCATCTTCATCAGCGGCTAAGACCGTTAAATCTAGATTATTGCGATAAAAACCAGTCACGATAATATCATTCTTATCGATAGCAAATTTATCCTGCATATCTTGAATAACAGCTGGGGTGGCAGTGGCTGTAAGCAGTAATACCTGAGGAATATTTAAAGCCTGTTGGTAATGCGGCAATTTGAGGTAATCAGGACGGAAATTATGACCCCACTCTGAAATACAGTGTGCTTCATCTACCACCAGTAATGAAATTTGGATTTGGCTAATAAAATGGCGAAAACGTTCATTTTTCAAGCGTTCGACTGAAATCATTAATACTTTGATTTCACCTTGACGAATTTGATGCATGACTTGCTGAGTTTGTTGCCACGTTTGGCTTGAATCAATTGAAGCCGCTGGAATAGCTTTGGCGGCTAAAAAATCTAATTGATCTTTCATTAATGCTAATAGTGGCGAAATTACCAAGGTGAGATGGGGTAATTCAATTGCGGGTAATTGATAGCATAATGATTTTCCTGATCCTGTGGGAAATATTGCCGCAGCAGAATGACCGTTAAGAACACGAGTGATCACTTCTTCTTGCCCGAGTCGTAAAGAATCAAAACCAAAATATTTTTTAAGTGTTTGATGATACATGTATTCATACCCGCTAATCATTGATTGGTTGCTATCATACCGTATTGATTTACGGAAAGATAAAAACCATGGCTAAAGTTAGATGGTTTTTGGTGCGGTTACTCTCACAGTGATAAGTGTTGATTCATTGTTGCAGCGAGAATTGCTAAATAGATGCAAACGAAATAGCCCTCAACAACGGCATTGATTGTTGAGGGCTGTAATTTTTTTTATTAAGCGAGGTTATTTCATTAGGCTTGGAGAGGTAATAGCTTTCTTTGCGAGCTCTTTAGCAAATTTGGCGATATCGGCTTCGATAGCACGAATGTTTTTGGTGACATCGGCGCTATCAACTTGTGTCATTTGGCGTTGTTCCATGACGATATTACCATTGACAATAGTTGTGCTGACATTGCTTGGATTGGCTTGATAAACCAAAGTTGCATAAGGATTATAATTAGGCATCATGTTCGCTGATTGAGTTTCAACGATGATGACATCGGCTTTTTTACCGACTTCTAATGAACCAATTTTATCTTCCATATGTAATGCACGGGCACCACCGATGGTTGCAAGTTCAATCACTTGTTCTGGGATCATAATGGTTCGATCATTATGCTTTAAACGTTGCATATTAGCGGCGTAACTCAGTGTGCGCCAGAGATCGACCTGATTTGAGCTCATCGGTCCATCAGTACCTAAACCCATCGGTAATTGTTGTTGATACATTTCCCATGCTGGAGCAATGCCTGTTGCGCCTTTTGCATTAGCCATCGGGTTATAGGCGACACCTGCGCCTGATTGTTTGATTAAATCAATATCAGCTTGATCAACATGAATCGCATGGGCAAGTACCATGCGTTTATCAAGTACGCCGATATCATGTAGCCAAGCTACAGGGCTGAGTTGTTTAGGATTATCACTAATACGCGCAGATTCATTACCAAATTCACCGACATGAATTAATACGGGAACGTTGAGTTTTTTAGAAATGGCGTTGATCTGTTGCAGCTTTTGCTTTGAAACCGTATAAGCAGCATGTGGCGCAAAAGCGGGAGTAATTAAAGGATCATTTTTATAGTCATTGATAAATTGTTGGCCATATTCAAGACCACCATAGGGTTGTTTTGCATCTACGACTGGAAATTTAATTACGGTTTCACCTAAGACTGCGCGTAGACCGACTTCTTTGGTGGCTTTTGCCATTTCATCTACGTGGTAATACATGTCAGCAAAAGTTGTTACTCCGCTTTGAGCAAGATCAATTGCACCAAGGCGCGTAGCTTGATAAATCAGTTCACGGCTTAATTTTTTGCTTTCAAGAGGGAAAAAATAAGCAAATAAACGGTTCTCGATACCTTCTTCACCTAAGCCTCGAAAAGCAATCATCGGTAAATGATTATGGGTATTTACCATGCCTGGCATCACGATACCATTTTGAGCATCAATAATGCGTTGAGCGTCATATTGAGATAATAATGAATGATCACCAACAGCAATAATGGTGTCGTTATTGATAACAACAACCCCATTTTCAATCAGCTGTTTATTATCATTCATGGTGATCACTTGACCATTTTTAATGATTAAACTTGCAGGGGGAAGTGTGTCTTTGCTTGCAAATGAACTGCACCCAGAAATAAGCAGTAAGGTGGTTATTAAACTGATTTTTATGCGCATGATAAGCCAATAAATAAGAAGGTAAATAATTGGCAGGATTATAGGGGCAAAGTAATGTAACTAAACAATCCTTTGCTTAGGTTACGATGATTTTTGTGATCTTAATCCATCTGTTTATCATCATTATTAATAATAATAGACATTGGTGTTTTAAATAATTGCGCCGGTATTAATGATAGCCAGCCATTACCACGGGCATACTCAATTAATCCAGATCGACTAGAAATACCATAGCAAGAGAATCGAGTGACTAAATTTGCTATTTGTTTTTCTACCGCTTTTGGTGTTCGATGAATAAGTTGTGCTATTTGTTTGGTTTGTCGGCCTCGTAATAACCAAAATAAAACAATTTCTTGTGCAGGTGTTAATTTTGGTTCTGAGGGACGCGTTGTGCTAAATGATAAATTTGATTTATCTGCAGCAAGTACCTCTGCAAAAGAGGTCATATTTATCCAATCTTTTATTTTACTGGCTGTAAATTGAATTCCCCAAGGTTCACCATTAATAATAATAGGCTGTTTTGTAAACGTATATGCATCTGTGCCATGAGAGTAATTATGTATATCAATGGTGATTATCGTTTTATTTTGTGTTAATGATAATCTATCTTGTTCCATAAAAATGTCAGCAAATGCCGCGGTATCACATGGAAAGTCACTATCTTTTAACCCTTTGATATCTGGCGGGGCATTAACAAGAGATCGATAAGCATCATTGGCATATTCAAAAACGCCATCTTTCGATTTTAAGCCTGCTGGATAAGGAGATAACGATAACATGTGAATAAGTACAGATAAGTACGTTGATTGATTAATATTCACAACTTCATTCTATCAATAATTTATTTTAATCGTAATATTTATAAGTAGGGTTTATTCCCCGTTTTATAATAAATCTATTAAGAACATATAATATTCGAACAGTAAAGACATTATTATTTAATGTGTTGATAAGAATGTTTTTAGTTTTATATTTAATTAAATAATGTAATAAATATATCAGGTTATTTAATTAAAATGAAAAGCCAATACCGCCAGCATTATCATAATGATTATAATCTGAAATAGAAATGCCATAACCGCTTTCAAACATTAAATAGCCGCGTAAACGTTTATAGATCGGGAAATTGAGAGTGACTTTTTCGTAACTACGAGAGAAACCACTTTCTAACGCATTTCTAACGGTAAAACTGATCATCGTTTTACCATCAATATTCCAATTCATACTGATGCGACCATAACCAAGGTAGTTATTGATATCTTTGTTATAGTCTTTTGCACCAAAATCGAGTCGCACCCAAGGTTTAATGCTGAAGGTTAAGTTATCTTTTTTGAACGTCATGTCAACAAACGCACGATTCCAACTACGTTCTTGTTCGCCGCCACGACCATTAGACTGATGCACTAAACCTAATGTACTGCCGGTGTAGTGAAAATCATTGCTATATGTAGTTTTGGTTGGAAATGTCCAAAAAACAGAAGGCTCATATTCAGTGTCTCTAAAGAAGGCTGATGATGCATAAGCCTGCCAATTTGAACGCTGAGTATAGGCAAAATAGAGTTGGTCATTATCATATAAAATACCTGATAATAAACGGTACTTTAAACTGATTTGGAAGTTGACATTATATTTACTTAATTTGCCATCGTCAGGCACAACCGATTGATATTCTTTGTAATTTGGAGATTGTGTGTAATAAAAAGGTAGTACAAAGTTATCTTTGTATTGCTCTAGCAGTAACGCATTATTGCTACTGTAATTTAGAGCGTTATTTACCGATGTTGACGTTGAGTCATCAGCATACGCATGAGATGCATAACCGCTGGCAGCGATAAATAAACTCGCTAAAAGTAGGTTAGGGTTATATTGTTTCTGCTTGATATTCTTCATTATTATCTATCATTATTATTTTAGCTATCATTATCATAAGAGCTAAACAAGGCTCTTGTCTATCGATACAAATGCAAACAATGATTTTTCGTTATTTATATCTGAATTGTTAAAATAACTAAAATAAACGCCTTAATAATGTGATATTAAGGCGTAAAATAAAGAGTTAAATCAATTGGGCAAGCATGGTGTCGTCATAGGTAACTAATGTTTGTTTGGTTTTTACTTTACTAACGTAATCTGGGTTAGCAATTAAAGGACGTCCAATTGCCAGTAAATCAAATTTTCCTGCTTCGATAGCTTCACTGCCTGTTTGAGGACTATAGCAACCAACACCAATTAAAGTACCTTGATAATGGCTACGCATATACTGTGATGCGTTACCGTCAAGATATTCAAAGTCCATGCTATCATCGAAAATACCCACATGCAGATACGCTAAACAACGTTTTTCAACTTCTGGTAATAAATAATCAAACACTGCTCGATCGCGTGCATCGCCTTCAAGATTAAAATAACCGCCTGGTGATAAACGTAATCCAGTACGATCTCGACCAATGCGCTGGCTAATTGCATCAATAACAGCAAGTGGGAAGCGAGCCATGTTTTCAGCCGTACCACCAAATTCATCATCACGTTCGTTAGTGCTGAAATGTAGAAATTGATCGATCAAATAACCATTTGCGCCATGAATTTCTACACCATCAAAACCTGCATCAATGGCGTTAGCTGCTGCCTGACTAAAATCAGCAACAAGTTGTTCTATTTCTGCTTTTGTTGCAGGTTTTGGCATCGTATAAGTAAGCTCTCGCATTCTTGGTAATGTACCTTCAAGTGCGATAGCAGAAGGTGCGAGTACATATTCACCACCAAAAAAGAATGGATGAGCAACGCGACCTGTATGCCATAGCTGAGCAAAAATCTTGCCGCCATTTTGGTGTACAGCATCAGTGACTTTACGCCAGCCATCAATTTGTTGTGGTGTAAATAAGCCTGGAGTATGCGGATAACCTTGGCCGTCAGCACGTATTAAGATAGCTTCTGTGATAATCAGTCCAGTTTCAGCACGGCGTGCATAATAATCGACCATTGCTTGGGTTGGAGTTAAATCATCATTCGCCATACAACGTGTTAATGGTGCCATAACGATACGATTGTTTAACGTTAGCGTGTCATTGAGTTTGAAAGGATGAAATAGGGTATCAAGCATGATTGTTGCCTCTAATTTGAATGCTCATTCAAATTAGACGTATTTGAACAATCATTCAAGAGTTTTTTGAATGATTGTTCAAATTTAAGTAAACTAAGCCTAATCAAAGCAAATGAGAGTTATTATGCGTAGTGCTGAATTTGATCGCGACCGAGTATTACGATCGGCAATGGATGTTTTTATAACAAAAGGTTATACCAACACCAGTATGCAAGATTTAAAACAAGCGACTGGGCTTCATCCCGGTTCAATTTATTGCGCGTTTACCAATAAACGCGGGCTGTTATTAGCTGCATTAGCGCATTATCGTGATCAACGTTCAGCACAATTTATTGCTTTATTTTCTCAATCAGAGTCAGTGATTACTGCACTCAAGACGTATCTTGAACAGGTTGTCGATGAGTGTGAGCGCGAACAGATTAAAGATTGTCTGCTACAAAAAGCCTTAAGTGAACTAGCACAACAAGATATTGAAGTGGCAGATGTTATTAGCCAGATGTTAAAGCAATGGCAGCAAACATTGGCAGAGCAAATCGTATTAGCACAGCAAGCGAATGAAATTAACGCTCAACGTGATAGCCAACAGTTAGCAGAGTTTTTAGTGATGGGGATTTATGGTCTACGTACTTTTTCTCATACACGACCAGAGCCCGGTGTATTACGACGTTTAGCTGCTGATATTATGGATTATCTGCAACAATAGCAGTGAGAGTAATGACGGCTGCTAAAAATGTGGCATAAAAAAGGGAGTAAACATCAATGATGTTACTCCCTTTTTGTTTTTTGGTTATGCTGGTGGCTATTCTACTTTAACGCGGAACAGTACTGCATACAGCAGTGGAATTACGACTAAAGTTAGAATGGTTGCGAATAACAAACCAAACATAATTGTTACTGCCATACTCTTGAAGAATGGATCAATCAGTAACGGTGCAACACCTAAGATTGTCGTAAAGGCACCAAGTAATACGGGTCGAGCACGGCTAAGTGCTGAGTCAATAATTGCTTGATACGGTGTTTTACCTTCTGCTATTTCAACGTCGGTTTGGTCTACTAATACAATCGCATTTTTAACCATCATACCGATCAAACTTAAGAAGCCAAGAATCGCCATAAACTCAAACGGGGTTTGGAAAATCACCAAGCCAACCGTAACACCGACTAATGCTAACGGCACTGTTAGCCAAATCACTAACGGCTGACGAATAGCGTTAAACATGAAGATCACCGCTAAAATCATTGCTGCAAAGCCGTAAGGGGCTGAGATAGCAAGACCGACGTTGGCGTCTTTTGATGCTTTGTATTCGCCGTACCATGTTAATTCATAACCTGGTGGCAGTTCGATTGCTTCAATTTTGCCCCGTAGATCATTAAACGCATCAGCTGTGAATACTCCTGGTGCTGGATCTGCTTGAACCAAAATCGTTGGAATACGATTGATTCGGCGTAAGATTGCATCTTCCCAGCCAACATTTATTGATTCAACCAATTGGCTAACTGGAATTAAACCATTCACCATACGACTGTAAACGTCAGTATTTTCAATCGCACGTTCATGAGTACGCTCGTTATCTGGCGCACGCACGACGATAGGGATCAAATCATTACCTTCACGGTAAACACCAATATTACGGCCGTTCAATGTTTGCGCAATGGCTTGACTGATATCGTGGTTGGTTAAACCAAAACGCTGTGCTTTCTCTGTTGAATATACTGGCTTAATCACGGGTACTTGCTGACGCCAATCATCTTGTACCGCGATTAAGTTTGGATCGCTTAGCATGATAGCTTTAGCTTGTTCAGCAAGTTCACGTAATACTTTGCTATCAGGACCTTTAAAGCCGGCTTCGATTTTCTTACCGCCACCGCGACCAAGCATAAATTTCCATACTTTGATTGAAGCTTCTGGGTATTTCTTATCAAGCTCGGTTTGAAGCTCAACCAATAATGGCGCAATGTTACGGTAATCATCAATGTCGATCAGTAATTGGCCATAACTTGGATTACGCGCTTCTGGTGCATAGGTCAGCATAAAACGTAAACCGCCGCCACCAATGAAGCTAGAAATATTACTGATACCTGGCTTTTGCTTAACGTCTTGTTCAATTTCAGCTACAACCGCTTCAGTGTTTTTGATATCAGTACCTTGTGGTAAGTAGACATCAACTACAAACTGCGCGCGTTGTGATTCAGGCATAAAGCCTGGTGGAACATATTTAACGCCCCAAACAGCACCTAACAGGGTAGCAACTAATAATAAACCCGTGGTCTTGCGGTGAATAAGTACCCAAGTTAACAAACCTTTGTAGCTGTTAACCACTTTACTTGGTTTTTGATCACCCGATTTCAGTTTTACTTTTAGGAATTGGTGACACAGTAACGGCGTAACTGTGACCGCAAACAGCCAGCTTAAGAGCATTGAGTAAAGAATTACCCAGAATAATGAACCTGCGTATTCACCCATATCTGATGGTGAAAGGCCGATAGCACTAAATGCACAGATACCAACAACAGTACCGCCTAATAAAGGCCATTTAGTTGCATTTACAACTTCAGGTATAACAATTTCACGATCTTCATTATTTTGTAGACGGACTAGAATGCCGTCAGTAACCACTATCGCGTTATCAACCAACATACCTAGGGCAATAATTAATGCACCTAAAGAAATACGTTGCATGGCGATATTGTCAATTAACATGATACACAAGGTACCAGCAACGGTTAGGATTAACACAAAACCGATGATGATCCCTGAGCGAATCCCCATAAACAGCAATAGTACGATAAATACAATGACAACCGCTGCTATAAGGTTATCGATGAAATTAGTTACTGAATCACGTACAGAGTCTGATTGCATCGAAATAACATTCAGTTCCATACCTAATGGGCGTTGGCTTTCTAATTCAGCAATACGAGCTTTAACAGCATCACCCATATCGACTACGTTACCGCCAGTAACATTAGAGATACCAAAGCCAATCGCACGTTCGCCATTATAGCGCATTAACATTGAAGCCGGCTCTTGATAACCACGTTTTACATTTGCAATGTCTTTTAAATGTAAAACCGTATGATTGTCACCAATACCTACTTGTAAGTTACGTAAATCATTAAATGAATTTACATCAGGTGCCGGAATAACTGGAATACGCATACCATTAGAAGTGAGACTACCAGCGACATTAACAATGTTTTGTTTTTGTAGTACCGACAACACATTATCAACGGATAATCCAAATTTGGCTAAACGCTCGCTAGTAAATTCAACAAAAATGGTTTCTTGTTGTTCTGCCAATGTTGCTGTTTTAGCAACGCCAGGGACCAAAACCAGTTCACGGCGCAGACTATCGACATAGTCAGATAGCTGTTTATCTGTAAACCCTTCACCAGTGACGGCAAAAAACAATGCATACACATCTGAGAAGTCATCGTTAACAATTGATGGGCCAGCACCAGGTGGCAATTGACGCTGTGCATCACTTATTTTACGACGTAATTTGTCCCACACTTGTTGTAGATCAGCTTGGCTTTTTGCAAATTCAAGTTTGATCTCAACTGTAACTTCAGACATACCTTGCTTTGAAACTGATTTAACTTCTTTCAGTTCCTGCAATGACTGCACGGCACCTTCAATGATATCAGTGACTTCATCTGATACTTCTTGTGCAGTTGCACCAGCATAAGGTGTGATTATCACCGCTTGACGGATCACAAACTCCGGATCTTCAAAGCGCCCCAGTTTTAGATAGCTGATATAGCCACCAATTAGAATGAGAGCAATCATTACCCACACACTGGTGCGCTTTGCTATGGTATAGCGAGCGATATCCATTACTTTTTATGCTCCGTCTTGGGTGTTATCTGTGTATGGACGAACTTCCATACCCGTTTTAAGTTTTGATACACCAGCAATAACAATGCGTTCACCTGCTTTGAGACCAGATGGCACCGTAATACAGTTTTTGTTGATAGTGCCGACCTTAATGTAGCGTTTTTCTACAATATTGTTTTCACCAACAATCCACACAAATTGTTTGTTTTGGTTATCAGGAACAACAGCGGTTAACGGTACAATTAGTGGGTTGTTTTTATTATCGACATAGTCTTCAGGGCACAACTCAACACTTGGGGTCACTTTTACTGGCATCCCTGGCAAAATATTGAGGCCTTTAGAATCATCAAGACCCAACACAATCGAGAATGTTTGTGTAATAGGATCTGCTTGGGTTGAGTAAGTACGTAAACTCAACGGTAATAAATGACCCGGATTCGTTGTAATTTCTGCATTGGCTTTTTCACATTTCAAACCACTTAACATGACTGTGTCAGGAATGTTAACCACCACCTCTAGATCATCGAGGTTATGTAATGTCAATACTGATGTATTCGCTTGAATTTGAACGTGATTATCAATCAATTTACGGCCAATGATGCCGTCAAATGGCGCTTTTAATTGAGTGTAATTCAGTTGGTTTTTGGCTTCTTCTAGGCGATTTTGAGCTAAGTTATAACGAGTCATTAACTCATCGAGATCGCTTTTTGCAATTGCTTGTGAGCTTTCATAAATCGACTTAGCACGTAAATAATCTTTTTTAGTGTTATTTAATTCAAGTTGCGCCGCTGCAAATGCTGTTTGCGCATCTTTAGGGTCAAGTTTTGCAAGTAGTTGACCTTTGTGAACCTTATCGCCTTCATTAACAAAAATATGGCTGACGCGACCACTGACTTGAAATGACAAATCAGCGCGCTGAGCTGAGCGAATTACGCCATTAAAACTTAGGCTACTATCTGCTTTAGGCATTACAACTTGAGTAAGGGCTGGGCTAATGATAGGCGCGGCGACCGTTTCTTCTTTTTTACTGTCACACCCCGACAACATCACTACCGCTAAAGATAAACTAACTGCCATAGTCAGTTTATTAATTGTTAACGATGCCACACTGGACATTGCTGAATGAGTTTTCACCGTGTTCTCCACTATCATTAGGTTGATGGTTAACCACAATAACCACCAAAAAGGTAAACTAAGAGTGCATTCTAGTGGGAAAAAATTATTTGTAAACTATGGAGTGTACTTTTTTGGTGTGAATTGTTAGACTGCGGTCATAAATAGAGTAAAAACGTAATGATAATAAGGAACGAGTACAGGATGAAACAAACGGAACGCAAGCATCTAGCTATTATTGAAGCGGCAAAAGAAGAATTTATTACTCATGGTTTTTTAGCGGCCAATATGGATCGTATCTCAACCGAAGCGGGTGTTTCTAAGCGTACGTTATACCGTCATTTTGAAAGTAAAGAAGTGTTATTTGTTTCTGTTCTCACCATTATTCAAGAATCTGTAGCAGAAAATGTGAAGTATGAATTTGACTCAACGATGACGTTAACCGAGCAATTAACGCTTATTACCCGTCGTGAGGCAGATATATTATATTCAACTTATGGTATTCCGCTGTCACGGACTATTGTGATGGAGTTTTTACGCCAGCCAGATTTAGCAATAAATCTGATTAAAGATTTATACAGTACTAAAGCGGTAACAGATTGGTTTCAACAAGCGATTACTGCTAAATGTTTAGCCGATAAAAACTTGATGACAATGACCAATATTTATATCAGTTTATTTCAAGGGTTACTGTTCTGGCCACAAGTGATGAATGTTTTACCTAATAGTGAAGGCCAGGTATTAGAAGAACGTATCGAAATGATTGTTTCGGTGTTTTTGGCATCGTATATGATTAAAGAAATATAATAATAAAGATTTTAACTATTTGATTTAAATCTAAAATAAAATAAAGAACACTGTATTGTTGCAGTTGATGTTTTAGAGACTATAATTATTGGCCTGATATGCACTTATTTGTTATTAAATAAGCGATGTTTTAATCTTAATTAATCATTTTTTGGAATTATAGGCCAATGAAAAAATTACTTGCTGTTTCTGTTTTAATGCTTTCATCAATGTCTGTTATGGCCGCACCACAGTCAACTCAAGGTGGATTTAATGGTCCAGCAGAGGCTGCGCCACTTGTTCAACCACAAGGTGGTTTTAATGGACCAAGCGCTGTTCCTGTATTAACGACTGTAAAAGCGGCATCTCATGCTGATGATAATGCAGCTGTAGAGCTTACAGGCCACATTATATCTTCAATTGGTAAAGAAGATTATATGTTTAAAGATGTGACTGGTGAGATTAAAGTAGAAATTGATAATAAAGATTGGCGCGGTGTGACAGTAACACCAACCACTAAAGTTATTCTTCGTGGTGAAGTAGATAAAGATTGGACAGTTCGTACTGTTGATGTTGATACTGTTACTATTGCTAAATAATTAATAGTAATCATAAAAAAAGCCAGCGTTGCTGGCTTTTTTTGTTTTAGTGCATTAAGCATTAAGAATGAATTTTTCGATAACTTGAGCTACACCACTATTATTATTAGTGTCAGTAACATAGTTGGCAATCGCTTTTGTTTCTTCAGTTGCATTTCCCATCGCAACGCCTAAACCTGCAAATTCGATCATATGGTGATCATTGCCAGCATCACCCATCGCAATAACTTCATCTTGTTTTATATTTAAGAAATCAGCTAACGCTTTAACACCAACACCTTTATTACTATTCATGTGCATAAACTCAAGGAAGAATGGCGCACTTCTTACAATCGTATATTGTTGGTATAGAGCAGGGGGTAATTGTCCAATAGCTGCTTCAAGACGTTCAGCATCATCAATAATCATGACTTTCATGATTTCTTCGTTGTCATCAAGCTCGGAAAAATCAGCTAACGTAATTGTTAAGCCATTAATTTTAGCTTCATGATCGGTGTAATAATTATGCGCAGGTGTAATAAGTCCCTGACGACGAGAGAATGCATGAACATGAACACCAAGATCGTGAGCAATTGCTGCAATTGCTTTTGCATCACGGCCAATTAAGGTTTGGCTTCTAACGATTTCTTTACTAGCAACGCGTTGTACTAAAGAGGCGTTATAAGACAGCACAAAATCATTATCACTATCCATATTAAGTTCTTTTAACGCCCATTCCATACCTTCAATTGGGCGTCCAGAAGCTAATACAACATATACGCCTTGTGCACGAGCAGCTGCGATAGCTTGTTTATTAAGATCTGAAATAGCACCGTCTGAATTAAGTAATGTACCGTCCATATCAAGTGCAACTAATTTATACATTGTTATTGTCCACCACGAATAAAATACAAGCGTAATGATAAGCAAAATTAGCATTAAAAACGATAAAAAGTCGTATTTATATTTAGCAACAACAATGAATAACAACGATCGGTAATCAACGAAATTAGCCATTATTTACAGTTTATTTGTAAATAATTTGTTGCATCTTTTTGTGTTGCGACAGTTAATTGGTTAGACTGATTAGAGTTATGTATGTTTAATTGTAAATAAATAAAGGGAAATTATTTATGCGTAAGTTAGCTATAGCATCACTATTTATGGCGAGTTTTTCAGCCCAAGCAGACAGTGATGAAAAATGTGGCAAAGTCACGATTGCTGATATGAATTGGAATTCAGCAACCTTAATTGCCAACGTTGATAGTTTTATTCTCCAGCATGGTTACGGCTGTGATACAGAACTGGTACCGGGTGACACGATGCCGACAGGAACATCAATGATCGAAAAAGGAGAGCCAGATATTGCGCCTGAAATGTGGAGTAATTCACTTAAAGTTGCGCTTGATCGTGGTGTTAAAGAAGGCCGTTTACAATTTACAGGGCCAACATTTTCTGATGGCGGTGAGGAAGGGTTTTGGGTACCTGAATATATGGTAGAGAAAACACCTGAATTGGCCACTATTGCAGGCATTAAGAAACATGCCAAACTATTTACCCATCCAGAAGATCCTGATCAATCCGCATTTTATGGCTGTCCTGCCGGTTGGAATTGCCAGATCTCTGCGGGTAATTTATTTAAAGCACTTGATTTAGCAAAATTCGGATTTGATTTAATTGATCCAGGCTCTGGTGCAGGTTTATCTGGTTCAATCGCTAAAGCTTATGAACGTCAGCAACCGTGGTTTGGCTATTACTGGGCACCAACGGCAGTATTAGGTAAATATAAAATGGTGAAGGTTGATTTTGGTTCAGGGGTTGATGCGAAATACTTTTCATCATGTATTACAAGTACTGAATGTACAGATCCTAAAGTAACCATGTATCCACCATCAGCGGTTGATACCGTGATCACAACCTCATTTGCTGCTCGTTCAAGTGCCGCGGTTAAATACCTTGCTGCGCGTTCATTTACGAATGCTGAAATGAATGGATTATTAGCATGGATGGAAGACAACCAAGCCGATGGTGAAGCCGTCATGGTTGAGTTTTTAACCAATCATGAAGCGATTTGGACACAATGGGTCTCAGTTGACGTGGCGACAAAAGTCAAAGGCGCATTACAAGATTTATAAGTAACTGGATGATACTTATGTCAAATGATTCATGGATAACAGAATTTCCTCAACTTGAACGTGCGCAGCTAGTTGAAATAAGGAAAACCCTAGATGGAAGTTATCGCGCATTTTCTCGTGAGTACGGCGATACCATTGAGAGCTTTTTTGATCCATTACTGGCTTTTTTAATTTGGTTTGAAAAATTGTTGCTAGCAACACCATGGTGGTTAGTTATTGCGGTATTAGCCGCGATAGCTTATATGGCGAGTCGTTCTTGGAAGTTATCACTGGGAGTTGTGATTTCTTTTGTTCTGATTGGTATTTTTGGTATGTGGGATAATACCATGCGTACCATGAGTATTATTTTAGTCTCGACCTTGGTCGCAATTGGCATCGGAATACCTACTGGTATCGCAATGGCAAGATCCGATCGTATTCAGCGTATTGTGACGCCATTGCTTGATGTAATGCAAACCATGCCTGCGTTTGTGTATTTAATTCCGGTAGTGATGCTACTGGGTATAGGTAAAATTCCAGGTGTAATAGCCGTTGTTATTTACGCGGTTCCACCGGTTATTCGTTTAACTAATTTAGGGATTCGTTTAGTTGATGAAGAAGTACTAGAAGCGGCTACTGCTTACGGTGCAAGTCCAATGCAACGTTTGTTTGGCGTGCAAATACCGTTAGCGATGCCCAACATTATGGCGGGTATTAACCAAACTATTATGATGGCACTAGCGATGGTAGTGATTGCATCAATGATTGGTGTCAAAGGGCTAGGTCAGCCAGTACTTAAATCGATTACTAATCAATACTTTACTTTAGGTTTGCTAAATGGATTAGCCATTGTGGCATTAGCGATTATTTTTGACCGTATCTCTCAAAGTTATGCTCAACGCAGTCAGCAGCATCTAGGAGGGGCACCTAAATGAGTCATCAACAAAATAGTGCACCACTTATTCAAGTTAAAAATCTGTATAAGATCTTTGGTCCTAAAGATAAGCAAGTACTTACTAAAGTTAAAGCGGGGCAGTCAAAAGATGCTATTTTGGCTGAAACCGGTCATACCGTCGGGCTTAGTGATATTAATCTAAATATTTATGCCGGTGAAATCTTTGTCATTATGGGGCTGTCAGGATCGGGAAAATCAACATTAATACGTCACTTTAATCGGTTAATTGAACCGACAGAAGGCAGTATTATTATTGAAGATACCGATGTAATGACTCTAAATGCTAGCCAATTACAAGATTTTCGACGTCATAAAATGTCGATGGTTTTTCAACGCTTTGGTTTAATGCCGCATCGGACGGTATTACAAAATGTCGGTTATGGTTTATCTGTTCAAGGGGCGAAACCAGCTCAGTGGCAACAACAAGCGCAACAATGGTTAACCACCGTCGGGCTAACAGGATATGAGCAAAGTTATCCTGCTAATCTATCGGGGGGACAACAGCAACGGGTTGGGCTTGCTCGCGCGTTATGTACTAATGCTGAAGTATTATTAATGGATGAGGCTTTTTCTGCATTAGACCCATTAATTCGCAGTGAAATGCAAGATCAGCTGATTGAATTGCAAGAGAAACTCCATAAAACGATTATCTTTATTACCCATGATCTTGATGAAGCATTGCGACTCGGTGATCGGATTGCGATTTTACGAGATGGTAAATTGATTCAACAAGGTAAGCCGGTTGATATTCTACTTAATCCTGCTGATGATTATGTCGAAGCATTTGTTAAAGATGTTAATCGTGCTCGTGCATTAACTGTTGCAACCGTCATGAAGCCGCAAGGAGTAAGAATATCAGCCGAGACCATTGGTGAAGCAGTAGCTGAAATGCGTAATGCGAAAGATGATTATGGTTACTTTATTGATGATGATGGTTATCAAGGGGTTATTACCCAACAAACCCTCGAAGATATTAATGAAGCTGATTATAACAAAGCCATTGATCAATCGATGTTAGAAACAGTGCCAGCGATAACAACTGATGCGTTACTTGAAACCGTGATTCCAGAAACACTAGATAGCGACCATCCTTTGCCTGTGATTAATGAAGCTGGCGATGTGACAGGGCGATTATCGCGTTCAACACTGGCTGAGGCATTAAGTGATCAGGCAGTGCCACGACAATAAGATGATGTAATGCATCGATTTGTAGGATGATAAAACATAAACACTCTCTCCATTATGGTTGAGAGTGTTTTTTTGTATGTGGTTTATTTTTTGGTATTTGATATTACGGTTGTTTAAACTAGAAGTAATAACTTGCGTTTAATGCACGGCAAGAAAAGGAGGGCATGATGCTAAAGCAACTGACAGTGTTGATCTTATTGTTTGCACTAACATATAAAGTGCAAGCAACAGAATGCGGTAAGGTCACTATTGCTGATATGGATTGGGATTCAGCGACGTTTGTTGCAAATGTCGACAGTTTTATTTTACAACATGGATTTGGTTGTGAGACAGAACTGGTACCAAGTGAAACTATTGTTGCGGCTAAATCTATTCTTTTACAAGGTAAGCCCGATATTATCCCTGAAATGTGGCGTAACGCCTTAAAGGGCGGGCTTGAGTATGGTATTGAACAAGATAAAATTAAATTTGTTGGCAAGGTATTATATGAAGGCGGCTTAGAAGGATTTTGGGTACCTGCTTATATGGTAGAAAAAGAGCCATCATTGGCGACAATGGCCGGTGTTAAGCAACACAGTTATTTATTTAAGCGTCCAGATTTGGGAAATACGCAGCCCTTTTTTAGTTGTGCGCCTGGTTGGCGTTGCCAAAATACAGTAATCAACTTATTTAAAGCCCTTGATCTTAAACAAGCAGGTTTTGAAGTTACACCAACAGATGAAATAACCGGATTATCGGGCTCTATCGCTCATGCTTATGCAAAAAAATTACCTTGGATTGGTTATTATTGGTCGCCAACAGCTGTATTGGGTAATTATAAAATGGTGCGGGTTGAGTTTAATGCAGGTGTTAATCGTGAGTATTTTCAAGAATGTATTGAAAAAAAATACTGCAAAAATCCACGAGTAACGATGTTTCCTCCACGTGCAGTTGACACCATTGTAACCCTCAAATTTTCTCAACGTGCACCTGCTGCAATGATGTATTTATCTGCCCGCAGCTTTTCAAACCAAGATATGAATAATTTAATGGCGTGGAAAGTGAATCATAATGCTGACGGTAAACAAACAATGGTGGAATTTCTGACTCAGCATGAAAGCATATGGACACAATGGGTATCGCCGCCTGTTGCAAATAAAATACGCAGTGCACTCACTAATTTATAATGCTATTTTTTGTCACTATTAATAGCGTAATTTGCTAGTAAGGTAACGATTTTGTCATCAAAATAACGCCATTTACTGACTTTTATGGTTGTTGGTGGTCAAATGTTGTATTGCAATAAACGATAAGTCAGATGAATATGTGTCTAATGGCACAAAATTAGCCAACGTTATGTTTAATTAATAAGGTTGTAGCTATAAAAATGCAAACATTTATGTTTAAAAATAATAATAAGATATGTACCAGTGAAGGATGAATAACATGGGGGTAACCAAGACAGTACTCGTTGTCGATGACGATCAAGAGATCCGTGAGTTATTGGACGAGTATTTAACTAAAAACGGCTTTGAAGTTATAACTGCTGCGGAAGGTGAAGAGATGAAACGCCGATTAGCGGCAGGTTATCCCGATCTGATTTTATTAGACGTTATGATGCCAGGAGATGATGGTTTTACACTTTGCCAGCATATTCGTAAAAGCTCAAATGTGCCGATTATTATGCTAACAGCTGTTTCAGATGAAATGGATCAGATCATTGGCCTAGAAATTGGTGCTGACGATTATATCGCTAAGCCGTTTAGTCCTCGTCAGTTATTAGCGCGTATTAAAGCCTTATTAAGACGAATAAAACCAACAGAAAGTCAGTCGTTACCAACAGAAGCAAAATTTATTCGATTTTCTAATTGGCGACTTGATACCACTACCCATTGCTTATTTGATCTTGAAACCAAGCAAGATTTTGAATTGACAGGTGGTGATTACTCGTTGCTGATGCTGTTTTTATCGCGTCCACAAGAGATATTAGATCGCGACACGATTTCTTACGCAACGCGAGGGCGTGATACGTTACCTTCAGAGCGTGGGATTGATGTTGCTTTAAGTCGACTGCGCCAACGATTAGGCGATAAAGGTCGTACTCAGCGCTTAATCAAAACTAGTCGTGGTAATGGTTATATTTTCACGGCTGATGTGGTTTACGAAGACGCATAATATTTAAATAATTGCGTTGAATAAAGTGTGATTGCTTGTATGGGCGTCACACTTTTTTACTATATGGATAATAGTTAATGAAGTGGAAAATGCTATACCCAAAGTCATTGGTTTCAAGGACATTGTGGTTAACATTATTAGCAGTATTTTTAGCACAAGTGATAGCAACTGCGATTTGGTATAGCCAATCGAAACAGCGAGATTTGGATGGATTGCAATCAACGTCGGCGAGTATGGCGACCATGTTTGCTTCAACGGTGACTTTTTTCCAATCATTACCAATGCAATATCGGCACATTGTGTTAGATCAATTGCGTAATATGGGCGGTACTCGTTTTTTTGTATCTTTTAATGATGAAGAGATCCGTATTGAGCCGATTGCTAATTCAGAACAAAAACAGATGGCAGTGTCAGTATTTGAAAAAGTGCTACATCAAAAATTGCCGCGTTTACCAACTATCAAAGTTGAATTTTCTCGTCCTGAAACATTACATGTACTTAAAAATGACATTTTATTAAGCGATCTGCCGCGATCGTGGGTGCATAATACCTTAAGTTTAGAGCCTTTAAATCCGCCGATTTTAGTGGTGCAAATTGAATTAGAAAAAAATCAATGGCTTTATATTGCAGCACTGTTACCTGCACCTTATATGAACTTAAAAGATGAAGTGATCACGCGCCAGCAAATTCTATTTTTGGTCTTTATCACCAGTTTATTATTGGTGTTTACTTATATTATGGTGCGTCGCCAAACCAAGCCTTTAAAACAGTTGGCAGATGCAGCTAATGCATTAAGTCTTGATATCTATCAACCGCCGCTTAAAGAACAAGGTGCGACAGAGTTAGTGATGGCAACTCAGGCCTTTAATCGAATGCAACTGCGGCTACGGCGTTATATTGAGGATCGCGAACAGCTATTTTCATCAATTTCCCATGATCTAAAAACACCGATTACACGCTTACGACTGCGGGTTGAGTTAATTGATGATGATAATAAGATTGATAAATTTAATCGTGATCTTGATGAATTAGAGATGATGGTTAAAGGAGCATTACAGTGTGTAAAAGATACTGATTTACATGAAAACATTGTGCCGATTGATTTGAATTTATTATTAGCAAGTATTGCCGAACGACATAATCACCATGCAATTAAAGTAACATTGCCGACACTGACGATTGCACCAATGATGGGTAAAGAATTAGGTTTAAAACGCTGTTTAAGTAATTTAATTGATAACGGTGTTAAATATGGCCACAAAGTGACGGTAGCGGTGATAGACAAGCCCGATAAAATTATTTTGACGATCACCGATCAAGGTAAGGGAATTCCTGAATCGTCATTATCGGCGGTGTTTGAACCTTATTTCCGTCTCGCGACAGATGCTGATGGTCATGGTTTAGGCATGGGAATTGCGCGTAATATTATTCATGCTCATGGCGGCAAGTTAGTGATTAAAAATGGCCTTACACAAGGGCTAATTGTTGTGGTTGCCTTACCACGCGTACTGCCCGTGGCATTGACATAAATAAAGAGCCTCTATGAAATTAAAATATTTTCTATTGTCAGCAGTTTTAGGCTGGTTACCAATGACATCGGCAATAGCTGCAGGTCAAGTTGAAGTGCTTCATTGGTGGACATCAAGTGGTGAAGCAAGGTCAGTTAAAATCCTTAAACATATGATGGAACAACAAGGCCATAGTTGGAAAGATTTTGCTGTCGCTGGTGGTGGTGGTGAAAGTGCAATGACAGTGTTAAAAATGCGTGCTGTTTCGGGCAATCCTCCGACTGCTGCGCAGCTTAAAGGCCATGATATTCAAGAGTGGGGGCGACTTGGATTTTTAACCTCACTCGATAACGTCGCTCAACAAGAACATTGGGATAACGTATTGTCTCCCGTAGTGGCGAATATCATGAAATATAATGGCCATTACGTTGCAGTACCGATTAACGTACATCGGGTTAACTGGTTATGGGTCAATCCGAAAGTGTTAAAAGCGGTGGGGGTCAAAGTACCAACAACGTTAGCTGAATTTTTTATTGCGGCAGATAAAATCAAAGCCGCGGGGTTTGTTGTATTGGCCCATGGTGGGCAGCCTTGGCAAGATGCAACCTTATTTGAAAGTATTGCGCTGGCTGTATTAGGTTCTGCTGATTACCGTAAAGCGTTTGTTGATCTTGATATGACGGTGATCAACAGTGACAAAATGGTTGATGTTTTTCGTCAATTTAAACACATGAAGGCTTATATTGATCCTCAAGCTGAAGGACGGCATTGGAATGCTGCCACTGAAATGGTCATTGATGGTCAAGCTGCAATGCAGTTTATGGGAGATTGGGCGAAAGGAGAATTTGCTCAGGCAGGTCAACAACCGGGTAAAGATTATTTATGTGTGCCTGCACCTGGTACTCAGCATCAATTTACATTTAATATTGATAGTCTGGCTTTTTTTAAATTAAAGGGGACTGAGGCTGATAATATTGCGCAGTATGATTTGGCAAAAACATTATTGATGCCATCTTTTCAGCGAGTTTTTAATTTAAATAAAGGCTCGATTCCGGTTCGATTAGACATGGATATGTCAGCATTTGATCAATGTGCATTAGATTCGATGAAAGCGTTTAAACAAGCCTCATTATCGGGAGATTTAGTACCCAGTTTTTCGCAAAACTTAGCAACAACAGCTGATGTGCAATCTGCCATTGTTGATGTGGTGAGTGAATTTTTTAATCAAGCCGATTCGAATCCCACATTAGCCCCTTCTCGACTTGCACGGGCAATAAAATCAGCGATATAGTGAGTAAGGTTTATAAAGGATAAAAATATGAATATAACCTATTTACCTTGTGTTGAAGTAGAGCCAACAGTGAGCGCAACGGCGACTGTTATCTGGCTCCATGGCTTAGGCTCTAATGGCCATGACTTTGAAGCAATACTGCCACAATTACAGTTGCCTAGTGATATGCCGGTGCGATTTATTTTTCCTCATGCTGCGTCTATTCCTGTGACTATCAATGGTGGCGCAGTGATGCCAGCTTGGTATGATATTATTTCATTAGATGTGGCACGTAAGCTTAATGTCGATCAATTGATGCATTCTGCTCAACGTGTTATTGATCTTATTGAACGTGAAATCAGTCGTGGTATCGCATCAGATCGGATTATTTTGGCGGGATTTTCTCAAGGTGGCGCTGTGGTTTATCATGCGGCATTGTGTTATTCAAAACCATTGGCAGGGTTACTGGCATTATCAACCTATTTTCCAACCGCCAATGTGATTCAATATAGCGAGGCTAACCGTAATATTGATATTGAGATCATGCATGGTAGCTATGATCCAGTAGTGGTGCCTAAACTTGGGGAAATGGCGCGCAATGATTTAATTGCGGCAGGATATCATCCTCAATGGCGTATGTATTCGATGGAACATCATGTGTGCTTGCCACAAATTAAAGATATTGCAACATGGATTACAGCCCAACTTAAGCTGTAGACTGACAATATTACAGCGGATAAGACATTCTTATCCGCTGTATTGGTTGTAGGGCAAGCGAATACGCTAGATGGTGGCTGGTGGCATTGATGGCGTGACTTTGTTTCGCTGTTGTAAGTCATGCCATACCATCGGTAATACAAATAGGTTCAATAAGATGGTAGATAACGGCATTGATAACCAGACGCCATTAACACCGAGCCATTGGGGCAAGAAGTACAAAAATGGTAATTGTATTAACATGTTACTGACTGAAATTGTTAACGCTTTACCAGCTTTATCAACTGACATAAAGTATACCGTAGCCAATACAATAAGACCGTCTAAGAACATTGCAAATAGGTGTAATTTAATACCATTAACGGCTGTCGAAGTAAGCGCAGTATTGGCGCTATTAAATAGCCCAATTAATGTTTGTGGAAAACTATACAATAATGCGAACCATGAAATACCCGCAATAATAGTCACTTTAATCGCTAAATAGGTTGTTTTACTGATATTCTGTGGTTGTTTAGCGCCATAGTAATAACTCACTGGTGGCTGCATACCTTCTGCGATCCCTTCAGCCACTAAATAATATAACGTCATCATATAGCCAACAATTGCAAAGGCACTGACGGTCAATTCTGTGCCATATTGAATAAATTGATAATTATGCAAAGCAACCACAAAACTTGTATAGAGGTACATGATCAGTACCGATGAGCCCAAACTCATTATTTTCCAGCAATGGCTTAATTGAATATTTGTAATGGTTAAGTGCATCGTTAATGGCGAACGAGATGAATAAAAATAGATGATACCGCCAGTAACTGTTACAGCTTGAGCAATAATGGTTGCAACTGCTGCCCCTTGTAATTGCCATTGAAAAAGACCAATGAAGATATAATCAAGCACAATATTAGTTAAAGCACCTGCTATCAATAACCCAGTGGCTATCTTAGGGCTGTTATCATTACGAATAAGCATAGGAATCGCACCAGCAAAGATAGTAATAAATGCTGCCCAGCCAAAACTTTGTACATATTGCAGTGCGAATGCTTTTATAGTGTGGTTTGCACCTTGAATCGTTAATAATGTCTCACCAAAGAGAGCAAAAAATACCAATGCAATCACACTGACAGTGACAATTAATAGCACCGCATGATCTAACGTGCGTTGTGCATGTTGTGCATTTTTTTCGCCACGCGCAATAGAGATCAGTGTGCCGCCACCAATACCGATCATTAAACCTAAGCCTGATAACAAATAGGTAATTGGCCACGCCATATTAATCGCTGCTAATCCTTGATAGCCGACATAGTGGCCAACAAAAATACCATCCACTATTTGATAGAGTCCAGTTACTAGCATTGCTGCAATTGATGGAATTGCATAACGCCAAAAATTTTGGCTAATAGTCAGTTTTGGTGGTGGTGAGTGAGTTAATGACATAATAAATTTCAATCTGATGGTCGATATTGGTAGCGGTATTATCCTTGTTTATTGGATTGTTCAAAGATAATATCTATCTTATTTTCGGATGGTTTTAACCATGATGGATTGGACATTAGATCAGCTCAATGCCTTTGTTATTTCAGTAGAACAAGGGTCTTTTTCAGGTGCGGCACGCCGAATAGGTAAGGCACAATCACGAATAAGTACAGCAATCAGTAATCTTGAAGCAGATTTAGGATTTGATCTGTTTGATCGTAGTGCCCGTTTACCGGTGCTGACGTTGGCAGGAGAGCAAATGTATGAAGAAGCGAAAGTTGTTTTAGCCCAATGTGATCGATTGCAATCCCGAGCATTGACCTTAACTAAAGGCGAAGAAGTATCACTGACAATTGCAATGGATGAAGCGACCCCAACCACAGTATTTGAAGAATTTTTTGAGCGGGTAGCGACGACTTTTCCACTGTTAAAGCTAACGATTATCAGTGGTTCAAAAGATGATATTGCAAGCCAAGTTGATGATCTAACGGCCGATCTTGGGATTCTGTTTTTTAGTAAAACTCTACCGAGTAGTTTAGAATTTACGCCTATTTGTGAGTTTAATTCTTCACTTATTGTTGCTAAAAATCATCCATTAGCAAAAATATCAGCCCCGACGATGCAGCAACTTAGCCAATATCGACAACTATTGATTTGTGATCGTATGGGTTATTACCACACTGATGCGCTGTCTGCGAACTATTGGCACATTGATAGTTATTATTCAATTACTGCGTTTGTGCTGAGAAACATGGGTTGGGCGTTTGTGCCTGACCATGTATTTAATTATTCAATCTTTAAAGATGGGGTCGTAAGGTTATCCATCGAAAACATTCCCACCTCACCGTGGATTGATATGGGATTAGTTAAGCGCCGCGATCAAGGTAATGGCCCCGTTCTGCGTTGGATGTATCAAGAGCTTAAGACTATGTTTGCTCAACATAATTAATAGCAGTTAGTGTGGTGATGTTGTTGGTGACAAAAATATACTTCTTAGGAAAGAATAATAATTTTACTTGTAAATGACAAATGTATCACTGTAATATGGTTGTGAGATTATTGTTAACATCTAGCGCTGTTTGTTTGCTGTAAGTGAGGTTCATATGCGGTTTTCACAGAAGGTAGGTTTAACCTTAGGCGCTTCTTTGCTAATACTTACTGTTTTGTTAATTATTGTTGCAGGACGAACCTATAAAACCGAAGCAGTAGTCGGAAGAGTAGTAAATATTAACTCTGATTCTTTTTTATATGAAGGTAAGTTTTATTTACAGGTTATGTCTGATCAAACAAATACAATGATCAATATTGATATAAAAGATGGTTTATATTGTCCAATTGGATCTCAAGTCGTATTTGTACAAAAAACATGTATGCTATTTGGCGATGATGCCTATGAGTTTATTTCGTGTGATTTTTCATATTTACCCTCTTATTAGTTATTAAGTTTAGCACTCAGTTTTATATCACGTTAAAGCATTTTATATTGCAAGAGAAAAACATTTTTTGCATAAATAAAACAGATTTAATACCACATAATGAAAAAAAATGACCTATTATTGACTTTGACATGACGTTAACGAGATAAATTTTTCATGCTAATAGTGGATACTGTTAAGGTTATATTTTATTAAGATTTTTACAGGAGTTGATATGAAGAAGAGTATTATTGCTATAGCGATCGCTGGTTTAGTCCTTGTTGGTTGTGATCAAGCAAGCCATGATTCAGCAAAAGAATCTACGGCTTCAGTAAAAGCAACAGCAACCCAAGTAAAAGATAATGCCGTAACAACAACAGATTCAGCGCTAGACTCAACTAAAAAAGCCGTTGATGATTCAGCAAATGCTGTTAAAGACACAGCAGACAAAGCTATGGATAAAGCAACTGAAGTTAAAAACAGTGTTGCAGATACCACAGCAGCAGCCGTTGAAGATTCTAAGCAAGCTGTTTCAGATTCGGAAAATGCTGTTGAAAATAAAGCTTCTGAGCTAAAAAATAGTGCTGAAAATGCAACTGCGGGTGTTGTTGATGCCTCTAAAGATGCAGCAAAAGAAACCAAAGATGCGGTTAAAAATGCAACAACTGATGCTGTAGATACTGCAACAGAAGTAAAAGATGCAACGGTTGATAAAACTAAAGCCGCCGCTGATAACGCAGCTGATATGGTAAATAAATCAGTTGATTCTGCAGAAAAAAAAGTAGCTGATTTAACAAAGTAATCAATAATAAAACTATTGATACTAACATTAAGATGCCGAGCATTATTCATGCTCGGTTGTTCTTTTTTTCACAAGGAGTTTACGGTGAAAAAAAAATGTTTATTCGCTGCTATGATCGTGTTGGCGCTCGCTGGATGTGATCAAGCAAAAAATGGTGCAAATGACGCGACTGCACAACAAGCAGATACCCATAATGCACAAAATTCCTTAACTTGGATGGGTGAATATACCGGTATTCAGCCTTGCGGTGACTGTGCTGGCATTGAAACGAGCTTAACCTTAAATAAAGATGGCAGTTACGTTTTAAATGAAACCTATCAAGGTAAAGACACCAAGCCATTTATCAATAAAGGTAAGTTTAAGTGGAATGATCGTGGTGACACCATCACGTTAAACCTTACAGGTAGCCAGTCAGTGAAGTATTTCGTTGGCGAACATCGTATTTTCCGATTAGATCAAAAAGGTCAACGGATCACAGGCGATTTGGCTGATGCTTATACCCTTACCCAAAACAATGATAATTAATTTCTGAGAAAATGCCCTGACATTTGTTTACTTCCGTATAGCAATGCGAGGGCATTTTTTTATCTTGTAGTTCACAGTGATAGTTTTTTGAGCATTAACTGATTTTATTGTGAGCGTTGGATTTCATCATCAACCCAGCGCAATAGTTGTTTTATTGCCCGCGATAGCACCTGATTTTGACGCACTATATAACCAAGACTGGTGGTAGGAAAATGCGGTAATGGCGTGATCGTGGTTTGTAGATGTAACTTTGAATGCAATGAAAAACTTGGCACAATAGCGACACCAAACCCAGCCTCAGCCCAATCTATTTGCGCATCAACACTGCCCACTTCCATCACATGATATTTCGCTAATTGTAAACTTGGTAAGGCTAAATCAATCAGTTCGCGGGTGCGTGTATCATGACCTAATAAAATTAATGTTGGCTCTTCTGCCGCAAGCGGTTGAGGTTCAATAATCGCATTAGGATCTTGAGATAATTGCTGCCAACGTTGTAAGCCATTCCCTAATGCACACCATTTAACTTGTCGTAACTCCATGAAATGCAATGGTTGACTTTCTTTTTGAGCGATAACAAACCCTAAATCAGCTTTAGCACTTTTTACCAGCTCTGTTGCTTGTGATGAGGTAGTATTAAACAGCGATAAATCAATGCCTGGATATTCTTTTTTGAACGCTTGAAAGGGGCTAATTAGCAATAAGCGTGAAATAATATCGCTGGCTGCAATGGTAAGTGTGCCTTGGTTAAGCTCATTAATCGCATTAAGATCTGCTTGGCAAACTTGTAATTCCATTAATGTGTTTTCAGCACTTTTAAGTAGTCTTGCACCGGCTTGGGTTAACCGAAATGGATTCCTTTCAATTAACTTTACTCGTGTGGTTTGCTCAAGTTGTTTAATGTGAAGACTGACATTTGGTTGTGTCATATGCAGTGCTGTGGCTGTTTTTCCAAAATGTTGGTGCTTAGAAAGGGCAACGAATGTATTAAGCCAATGCAAATCTATCATGTTTACCTTCTTATTTTGTTACAGACACTATTATTGATAGTACTGTTACCTGAAAAACATAATGACTAATGTACGCCACATAAGAGATTCTTATCAAGTTAATAACGATTATTAATTATTTTTATTGCGTCATTGATCATAGGATAAGGGTCTTGCTTTTGAGGAGTGTAAATTATGTCGTCTATTGTTGTTGTTGGTGCAAACTGGGGTGATGAAGGTAAAGGTCGTATTGTTGATTATTTAGCAGACCAAGCTTCAGCGAGTATTCGTTTCCAAGGTGGTAATAACGCAGGTCACACTGTTGTTAACGATTTTGGTACATTTAAACTGCACCAATTACCAAGCGGCGTATTTAACCCTGATTGTATCGCTGTTTTAGGCCCTGGTATGGTTATCAGCCCAGAAAAACTAAGCCTAGAAATTGCAGAAGTAGCGACATCAGGTGTTGAAGTTAAACTTTGCATCTCAGATCGTGCAACACTATGTCTGCCTTTACACGCACTAGAAGATACACTAGAAGAAGAACGTCTAGGTGCTGGTGCATACGGTTCAACACGTCAAGGTATTGCACCTGCGTACGGTGACCGTGTAATGAAGAAAGGTATTCTTGTTGGTTGGCTAAAACAACCTGAAGTACTTCGTGAGCGTATTCAATTCATGATGGATTGGAAATTGCCACAGCTTAAAGCGTTATACCCATCAATGGAGTTTACGCAAACAGCTGAAGAAATGACAGAGTGGTTGCTTGAAGTGTCTCAACCTTGGCGTGACAGCATTTGTAACGTTACAGAGCCACTAAAAGCGCTACAAAAAGAAGATAAAACATTATTGTTTGAAGCGCAGTTAGGTGCAGGTCGTGACTTAGTTTACGGTGAGTACCCATGGACAACATCATCTAACGTGACTGCAGCTTATGCTGGTATCGGTAGTGGTTTACCTGCACTTCACCCTGAGCGTGTTATCGCTGTTGCTAAATCATTTAGCTCTTCAGTAGGTACAGGTACTCTGATCACCGCAATGGAAGATCAAGACCAATTCCGTGAAGATGCAAAAGAGTTCGGTGCAACAACGGGTCGTCCACGTGATATGGGTTACTTTGATGCAGTTGCAACACGTAACGGTATTGAATTACAAGCAGCAACAGAAATCGCATTAACTAAGATTGACTGCCTAAGTGGCATGAAAGATCTTAAAATTTGTGTTGCTTACAACGGTGATCACACCGAAAACCCAATTTGGCCTCAAACTGCATCACTAACAGCAGTTTACGAGCAAATGATGGGTTGGGATGAAGATATTACTGGTTGCCGTAAGTTTGAAGAGTTACCAGAGGGAGCACAACAATATGTACTTCGCATTGAAGAACTAATGGGTGTGCCTGTTAAAATGGTATCTGTAGGTCCTGAGCGTGAGCAAATGATCCTACGTTAATCGTAGCGTAATCAAAAAATTATAACGGGTGAGTTACTCAGTAACTCGCCCGTTTTTTATTTATATATAACGTAGGTGCAAACAACCAATATAAGCTGTGTCGTTATTATTACAGTGATTCGAATTACATCGACAAACTCACCAATGCCTTTGCTTTATCACTATAATTAATCTTGTCTAATTTATCGCTATTCACACGATAATTACTAAGCTAATTATGAAGGAGGAGTTCAGTAGGATCTTTATTGTAGAGAGCTTACGAAGTGGTGTTTATGAAAAAATCAGCGTTACCACAAAAAATTTGCGTAGTGTGCCAACGTCCTTTTTCATGGCGAAAAAAATGGCAACGATGTTGGAACGATGTCAAATATTGCTCTGAGCGTTGCCGGCGGCAACGACGTTAATCAATTTTGCAGTTTTCACAGCGTGATTTTCCTGTAAATAGATAGGAAATTTTGTAGCGATTTCGAGCAAAAAACAAATAACATTTATCGGCGAAAAACCTAATGATAGGCCAGCGCAGTATCGCTAACCATTTTTTCTTTCCAATTGAATTCCAAGCACGATAAGTGACATCCAATCCAAGTAATAACTGTGGTGATTGTTGAGGGTTTGGGAAATATAAGCCGTGTAATACAGCAGAAGCATCACGAATATTTATATAAGGGAAGCGTTGATTAAAATCTGGCGCAAGAATATCTTCAAACAGTAATTGTTGATGATTATTGTGGGTTTGTAGTTGACGCATTTCAGCGACACATAATGGACAGCTACTGTCATAGAATAAGATTAATTTCATAATATCCTCCTAATATCTATTAATAATAGTGACTAATCAGTATTCTTTTGCTGATTTTATCATTTAAGGTTACATCGACGCTAAAACCTAGGATAATAACAACCATCTATCGTTAATTTTCTGCTGTGAAACATTAACGAGAAAAATTCAAACGTCTAGGATATTGATTATGCGCGCTTTCGTATTACGAGCTCGTTCTGCCCCAACTGATAGTAAATTACTAATCGCATCAGTTGGACAAGATGCTCACACTGAGATTTTAGCCCACGTTTTAATGAATGCTATTTTTGTGGCGCAATCGCATCGTGAAGATATTATGGTGCATTTAGTTCTTGAAAGTACACAAGACTTCTCTCGTACTATTAGTTTTAGCTCAAATGATATAAGTAATCTATCTGGATTTCATGAGCAAGCTTGGTTAGATAAAATAGCGCATGCGTTAGATAAATCTATTGGTATGAATAAAGAACAATTACGTAATGTTGAACCTGGTATTAGCGTGCGTACGATCAGTTTTGAAAAGCTAGTGGGTGAATTAGCAGAAGATTATCAGTTATATATGCTTGATAAAAAAGGCGACTTCATTCGAGATATTGAGTTAGCTGCTAATCCTTGTTTTTTATTAACCGATCATATGCCAATGCCAAAGAAAAGTTTTAATAGCTTAAAACGCTTAGGTGCAGAAAAGATCAGTTTAGGGCCTAAAATGTTATTCGCTTCTCAATGTATTGTACTTATACATAATGAGTTAGATTTAACAATATAATTGTTTGGTATTTGTTGATTATTTGTTTGGTATTTAACAAATAAATGAAGAGCCGTTAAGTGGTGGTTGATTATTCAACACACAGCTTAGCGGTTTTTTTATTTATCTTTTTAGTGAATTGTTATGCGATATTTAAGCTAAATTTGAATGGTTATGTGTCAATAATGAGGTTATGTAACTAAAATTGGAAACTATCGCTATATGGTATATAGTCTGACGTCATTTTTCTTATTTAATAAAGTCCTCTTTATTAGTGTGAAAATTAAGATACTAAATATGGAGCAAGATTAAGCTTGAGCTTATTAATGTTCAGTGTATTTTCAGTATTAAATACCAGCGGTATTTCAAATTAAATAACAATTATTACCGTTAGCCTTTATGGCCCCTTTACCTAGGAAACAATATGCAATTATCCTCTCAGCCTAAAGGGCTTTTTCACCTCATTGCTATTCAGATGTGGGAATTCTTCAGTTATTACGGCATGCGGTCGTTATTAATTCTCTTTTTAACGCAAAAACTTTTAATGTCTGACGACCATGCATATGCTTTATACGGTGCTTATACATCGTTGGTTTATGTTACACCGATCTTAGGCGGCTATTTAGCTGACCGTTACTTAGGTAACTATTGGTCAGTGATCATTGGTGGCTCTTTAATGGTGGCAGGGCATGCGGTATTGAGTATTCCTAGTCATGACAATACCGTGTTATATACGGCATTGGCATTGATTATCTGTGGTTATGGTTTCTTTAAAACTAACTCAAGCTGTTTATTGGGTGAGTTATATAAAGATCATGAAGATGCACGTGAATCAGGCTTTTCGATTTCTTATATTGGCGGTAATGTCGGCTCAGCACTAGCACCAATCTTTTGTGGCTATGCTGCAAGCCGTTGGGGCTGGAACGTCGGTTTTGCGTTAGCTGGTATCGGTATGCTGATTGGTTTAATTATCTTTAGTACTGGTCGTAAGCACTTTGCTCATGTTCAAAAAGCAAATATACCAGCATTACGCAAGAAAACGGCAGGTTTCAGTCACTGGCAGTTGATTATTCTTGGCGTGATAGTGTGTGCTATTGGATTAGTGTTTGTGCTACAAGATTTACTGGCTGGCTATATTCTAGCGGTTATTTTGGCTTTTTCAGCACTACAAATGTTACGTCTATACCGTAAGAGTAATACCGAAGATCGTAAAAAATTAAATGCTATCATCTATTTTATGCTATTTGGAATGGTGTTTTGGGCGTTTGATCAGCAGGGTGGTAGCTCAATCAGTCTGTTTATCGAACGTAATATAGATACTGATATCTTTGGGTTCCACATTCCGACAGCATTTTTCCAATCAGTAAACCCTATTGCGGTTATTGTTGGTGGTGGTGCTGTTGCATGGCTATGGAAAGTGTTGGCATCACGTCAGATATCAGTGCGTACACTGACTAAACTTAATATGGGTTTATTTTTGCTAACCGCAGGTTTTAGTTTGATTACTCTATCGTCTAAGCTTGCAATGGTAAGCGGTCATACAACCTTTTTATGGTTATTTATTGGCTTGTTCTTAATTGGTATTGCAGAGCTATTTATCGATCCCGTGGCATTATCAGCAATTACACGTATGAATCCACAAGGTGCAACGGGTACAGTGGCAGGTATTTATATGCTAATGGGTGGCTCAGTTGCTAACTATTTAGCTGCAAATATTGCAGAACTTACCTCAACGGGTACACAAGCGACGAATACAGCAGATTTAATAGCGTCAGCAACACAATATCACCATGTATTCCAGTCGATTCTTATTGTTACAGTGGTAGTGTTAGTGCTTGGTTTATTGGTGAATTTTAAAAACCGTAACGAGCCTGAATATGATTAATATAGGCGCTTAACAAGAAAGGTCGATAAAGTCAGTTATTTTAAATCGACATTATCGGCTTTTTTTTTGGCTGCTTATAGTAATTTTGTGTCAGAGGCAGGGAGCATTTTTATGATATTATTAATAACAGCAATCAGTGTTTTAAATGACTGTTAATAGCAAAGAGTCGTTAAATGAATGATAAAACAAAGTATTCAAAAGTACCTAGTGGGCGATTATCACGCTTAGCTAAACTGGGTTCACTGGCAACGCGCGTCGCTTCTGGTGTTGTAGCTGAAGGTGCGAAACAATTAGCGACAGGCCATCGACCTAAAGTCAGTGATTTGATTTTAACACCGGCTAACGTAAAACGTGTTGCGGAACAATTAGCGGATTTACGTGGTGCTGCAATGAAAGTCGGTCAATTATTATCAATGGATGGTGGCGATTTATTACCACCAGAATTAACCGAATTGTTGTCACGCTTACAAGCGAATGCTAAACCAATGCCCATTAGCCAGCTTAATCATTCACTTGAACAGCAATGGGGCAGTGATTGGCAACAACAGTTTAGCCAATTTTCATTTTATCCGATTGCTGCAGCATCGATTGGACAAGTGCATAAAGCAACAACCCTCGATGGGCGTCAATTAGCTTTAAAAATTCAATATCCCGGTATTAATAAAAGTATTGATAGTGATGTAAATAATGTCGCGACGTTATTAAATATCAGTGGGTTAATTCCAAAATCATTAGATGTTTCAGAATTATTGAATGAAGCGAAAAAACAATTACATGCCGAAGCTGATTATTTGCTTGAAGCGCAGTATGTAAAACAATATCGACAATTATTAGCTACTGATGATCGTTATTTATTACCTGATATTGCTGATGATCTCACCACGAAACATATCCTCGCGATGACCTTTGTCGGTGGTGTTGATATCGATAAATTAGTTGAGCAACCTCAAACTGTGCGTGATCATATTATTGAATTAGCGTTTAGCTTGATGTTTCGAGAAGTGTTTAAATTTAGGTTAGTGCAGACAGATCCTAACTTTGCTAATTATCGCTATGATATTGAAAGTAAAAAATTAGTTCTACTTGATTTCGGTGCTACAAGGGTTTATCCCGAGCTGATTGCAGAAGGTTATCGGCAGTTAATGACGGGCGCAGTGATGGATGATCAGCCTCAAATGTTAGCGGCTTTGAAACAGATTGGTTTTTTCTCTCAGCCGATTGAACCTCAAGCACAGCAGTCATTATTAGGATTATGTTTGCAAGCTTGTGAACCATTAAAACATCAAGGTGTGTATGATTTTGGTCAATCAGATATGGTGGCTAACATTCGTAATGCAGGTAGTCAGTTAAGCATGAAACAAGGCTATTGGCACACACCACCGGCGGATGCGATTTTTTTGCATCGTAAATTAGGCGGGCTATATTTATTAGCAGCAAAACTAAAAGCACGGGTTGATGTAAATAAAATATTTTTACCCTATATGACTGAATAATTATATAAATCGAATTGTTTTTTATTAGTCAAGTCTTTCATATTTAGAATATCAGTTATTATTTTGGTTAATTTATAGTTTTAATAGTAGTCGATATAATGATTTTCCTTTGAACCAATTTGTATGACAAATGCCAACTAAAAAGTAAAAGCGCTATGACTGGTAAACACATCTCTTACGCAGTACAAAATATTGAAGGGCTTTCCTTTGATACAACCGATATATCAAAGATAGCTTTAGTCACCGAAGGTGGCGGTCAACGTGGTATTTTTACTGCGGGAGTGTTAGATGCATTTTTAGAAGCTGAGTTTAATCCATTTTCTTTAATGGTTGGCACATCTGCGGGATCATTAAATTTAGCTTCTTATATTTGTGGTCAATATAAGCATGCTTATAAAGTTATTACTCAAGCGACAACCGATCATCACTTTTTCGATGTTTACCGCTTTATTTTTGGTCGAGAAGGATTGGATTTAGATTGGCTAATGCAACAAACGCAAACCAGTTTTGAACTTGATTGGCATCAAGGGCGTGAAAATATGCGCTCACGAACCGTGTTGGCATCAGCAAGTGGCGTTACTAGTCATCAAGCATCGTATTTTAATTTAAACAGTGATAATTGGTCGTTAGCTTTAAAGGCATCATGTGCTGTACCTGTATTAAATAAACAACCTATTTTTTCTCAAAATGAGTTTTGGGTTGATGGTGGTTTATGTGCGCCGATTCCAGTACAAGAGGCTTATGAGCGTGGTTATCGACACATTGTTGTTGTGCGAACAGTGCCTATCGATACCTCGTTTGACCATTGCTGGATGACTAATATCCGTCGTGCACTTGGTAATTCTAAAGCAGCAGGTATGATTGAAATGTTGCTTGAGCATGAAGATAACTATAGAAAAACCCAAGAGTTTTTAAGTAATCCACCAGATGATGTCACTATTTTTGAAATTCATCCTCAAAAACCATTGAAATCAAAAATGATTGGCAGTGATTTAGCATCACTGGATATGGATTATCGTTTGGGGTATCAATCAGGTAAGTATTTTTTAAATACTGTTGGTCGCCATATTAATATTAAAGATGCGCCGTATAAAACTGATTATAAACATGATGCTACCAATGTTGATTTAATGAAATATGCTTAATGATCAAATAATATCATAGTCAATTGTGATGTATTTGAGAGGAGCGCTACTAAGAAGTTGTTAATAAATGAACCAAGTAAATGTGGAATTTTCAACCAAGGAGTCGGTGTTTACACAGTTAATGGAAAATGACGTTCATAGTATGTGGTTGCAGCGTAAACAAAGTGCATTCAGTGGTAAAGATGGCGTACAGATCCAGTGGATCAGTGTCACTAATCCAATAAATACTCGCTGTATTGTGATTGTGAATGGTCGTAATGAAAGCTTTTGGAAGTACCAAGAAATTTTCTTTGAATTCTCACGTCAGGGTTATGATGTTTATGCTTATGATCATCGAGGCCAAGGCGCATCTGGTCGTTTAACGTCAGATCCTGAATTAGGTCATGTGCATAATTTTGATGATTATGTTGATGATCTACAAGGTTTTGTATCTAAAATTGTCGATAAAGAAAAATCCTATCAACAACGTTTTTTATTAGCGCATTCAATGGGTGGGGCAATTACAACGCTCTATTTAGAAAAATATAAAAGTCATTTTGATGCGGTAGTATTAAATGCACCGATGTTTGGTATTCACATGCCAGTGCCGTTAAAACTGGTTGCATCATCGATAGCTAAAATTATGGAACATTATCAGCATGAACCTTCGTATGTTTTAGGGCAAAAGCCTTATCATGAAGAGCCATTTGAAAATAATGCCTTGTGCCAAAGTAAATTACGTTATATTTGGGCGAAACATTTATATCAAGTTCATCCTGAATTACGCATTGGTGGTCCAAGCCCGCGTTGGTTATGGCAAGCCATTCAAGCGGCAGATCATTGTATTCGAGACGTTAATAAAATAGATATTCCGGTATTATTACTACAAGCGGGTAACGATACCATTGTCGATAATAATAGCCATCACCGATTCTGTGGTCAAAACAAGTATTGCAGCATCAAAGTTATTCGTGATGCGCGCCATGAGATATTAATGGAAAAAGATGTTATTCGTAATCAAGCATTATGCGAAACATTGGCCTTTTTTAATCAATTTATAGTGTAAATCGATTAAAAATCTATTCTTTTGGCATTGTAGTTAAAACAACGGCGTATTTAGTGATTAAATACGCCGTTATTGTTTGAGGCTAAAGCAGCCGTTTATTGAAAACTAAACGACTAGTGGCAAATAAACCAAGATTTAGCATCAGCTTCAATAAAGGCTTTTTTATGCCATGGTAGCGGTGTTGAAACCGGTGCGATGCGCACATCACCTTTTATTTTACGTGTAGCCAGCACGCGTACACGCCCATCCTTGACACTTTCGATAGTACCTTTGTAAGTAACACCGTAAGCATCTTCTTTTGACTTTTTATACATACACACTGTTTCACCCACATGTGAAGTAATGAAGGCTGTCTCTTCTGTCCATGCTTCTTCTGCTGGCGCTGGCGTTACATCATCAAGATGCTCAATAGCTTTGGTGCTCATTAATCGGCGATGAACCGAATAAGGTTGATAACCTAATAGTTTTGCGCCATCAACCCATGCTGTTTGAGGAATGTCGCGGTTTTCAATAATGCGCATGGTCACAAAAGGACCGTTAGCACAAATATCAGCCCACAGATCAATAGAAGAAATACGTGCAGCAAAGAGAGGTGTTTCTTGATCGGTATTAGGGTGTTGAACACACCATGCGCCAGTATCTAAATTCACCATAGCGCCTTTGTTGATCTTACATGTCTTGGCTGCTAATTGGTTAAACTGTTCGATATCTTGCTGAGCTTGTTGGCTACTATTAGAGCAATAGCGGTAACTATAAGAAAACGTTTCTTTGGGATAAAACAAGCCTTTATCAACAACGACGCCATTGCTACGAACGGTATCGGCGTTAATAAACTTTTTAGCCGCTGTTTTAAAACTGTAATCAGGTGCGGGTTTTGGTACCGGTGGTGGTGTTGAACTACAACCCGCAAGCACAGCAATAACTGCTGCGAGAGATACACGGGTAAAAAGGGTATTGTACATGCTTGCCCCCAGAGAAAATGCTTTTTGATATAGATATTCAAAAAACGCTAATAATAAATAAGTCTATAGGGGACAACAGAAATTGTTAGGAAGCAAGCCATTATTCTGTTAAAAAATATGAGCTTTAATAGATTCAATGAGTTAGTGGTGACAAAGATTTGCTTAGTCGGTTAGGTTAGTCAATATTGTGGTTTTTATCGGCGCTATAATTGAATCAGCCCATTGATGTGAACCATCAATGGGCTGCAAAGTAATTGATAACTAAATAAGATTAATCAGCAAAAGTATCAAGCAGTGTTTGTGAAACGATAAAGTAGTTAGTACCTGTTTTCGCTTCTACAAAATCAAGTAGACGATCATAATGACCGTCGCTGTCAGCAAAAACCATCTGTTGTAGTGATGTGCTCATCGTAACAGGAGAGGCAGTTAAACCGATAAACATGGTGCCATGCTCCATCGCGTTACCGTACGGACGGTTTTGACGCAGCATTTTGATTTCTTTGTCGTCAACAATCACTTTACTCTTATTGTTGTGAGCCCAAACAGGTTTCACATCATCATCAAGCTCAATGTCATCAAGTTTAGTACGACCAACTACTTGCTCTTGATATTCAGTTGATTGCTTGTCCCATAAACCTTGACGGTCAATGTAACGTTGAACGGTTAAGTAGCTACCGCCTTGGTGGATCTCAATATCATCAGCAACCAATACTGCTTTTATTCGAGCGTCATTTTTCGGGTTTTCAGTGCCATCAACAAAGTCAATCATGTCGCGGCTATCAAGGTATTTAAAGCCTTGAATATCTTCAATCAAAGTTGCAACGTCAGCAAAAGCTAACGCTAAATATTTAGCTGCTTGATAGTTTAAATCCATACGTTCAGATTTAATCATAATGAAAACATCGCCAGCCGTGCTTGGGAATTGACGTTCGCCATCAACCATGGCTTTAAAATCTTCCAGTAAAGCAGGTACTGCTACTTCAGGGAATGCAGTAGACCAACCTTGACGAGATACTGCAACGGTAAAGCTAAGGTCTGCGGTTGAGTCCTTTTGACCAATAGATTTTTCAATGATCTGAATTTTAGCGAAAGCATCACTCACCGCTTCAGCACTAACATCTGCTTTAAAAACAAAAGTGAGATATTCAGCAAAAGTATTTGGATTTGATAAAGCACCTGGTTGAGCGCGTTCAGATAACATTGCATTCATAATAGTAGACCTTAATTAAAGCTATCTTATAACGGTACGCTTTTTAGATAGCGAGCTATAGGTAAATTTTTGTAATGTAAAGTTTCACATTTTAGACTGTAAAATGATACCTAATCTGTTGTTAATAGTGAAACTACGAAGTGTTCTAATTAGTTATATCAGTAATATTTTTTACTTCTAATTTTATTAACACGAGATGACAACTAAATGATGAGTGATAGCTAGTAAAGCATCAAAATGCATGAGGCAAAAAGGTGACATTGAGGTAATTATTATTTGCGTTTAAGCATGCTTTATTTGTAGGGCATGAACGATTAAAACTACGCAAAAAAAAGATCGATGACTAGTCTTTTTTGGTAATTTTCTTACGAACATGGCGTTGCTCACAAACTTGTTGTTATGTGCTTTTTTCAATGAAAAACCTTTGATACTAAGTACTACATGTCGACACAGGTTTCTTTAGGAGGGTATTGTGTCTATTAACTCTATCGATTATTCAGAAATTTCTTCCGTTTCATCTAAGTGGGAACACAAAGACGATTCGGCGACCAACATCGCAGATAGCAAGAAGCAGCAAGGTGCTGCAAGACGACGCATTGAGATGCTACGCGATATTCAAGCAAGTGGGTTAACCCTTGCCGAAGCTAGAGAGTTAGGTTTATTGCATTAAGTATGGAGTGAATCAGGGCATTAGCCATTAGAGGCAAGATGCATGTATCAGTTATTTGTTAACCGCATTACAACGCAACAAATGTTAGACGTATATTATGATCAGAGGCAATCTAACAGCCGTTACATGATTAACGCGAGCCATACCTTTACCGTTATAGCTCGCACTCTGAACTCATCATAGGGATGCCCATCGCGGTGTCCCTTTTTCTGATTTAAATCCCCCCAAACAACCACCGTCATTCCCTACAGTGAATGCCCGCGAGGGCGATAGGGAATCTACTTGCCGCGAGTTGTTGAGTTTATGTTTTTCCTGAAAATTTAACGTGTTTGACTGGTGTATTTAAGGCTCGATCACGCGTTGAGTCGATCACGAATATTGGACTGAGTCTATGTCACATCTTAAAACAAAAGATAGAGAATCAATTCACCGCGGGTTGAATTTTTAAAATAAAGATATGGCTGTCCTATGTTCATTAGCTTTAAAATGGTTTTGTGTATTCAAATAGGCAGTCAAGTTGAAAATTTTAATTACAGGCACCGCGGGTAGAGTAGGTCGTGCAATCTACATTAATCTAATGAAAAAACATCAAGTTGTTGGAATAGATAGAACGCCATGTTCAACCGCTGATTATGTCGGGGATATCCGTGATATAGCTTTATTGACTAAAGCTTTAGAAGGTGTTGAGGTTATTATTCATACAGCGGCTCTGCATGCCCCTCATGTAGGACTGGTATCTGACAATGAATTTAAAGAAATTAATATAAAAGCAACCGAGCAATTAGCCTTACTGGGGGTAAAAAAGGGCATTAAACATTTTGTGTTCACGAGCACGACAGCCCTTTATGGTTTTGCATCAACGCCAGAGGGAGTCGCGGGTTGGGTTAATGAGACAGTAACGCCAAGTCCTAAAACGATTTACCACAACTCAAAGATTGAGGCTGAACAGATACTTGAAAACATCTCAAACGTGTTCAATTTACCTGTCACTGTTCTGCAAATGTCTCGCTGTTTCCCTGAGCCAGTAAACTTAATGGCTGTTTATCGTTTAACTCGTGGCATTGATGCTCGAGATGTTGCCAGTGCTCATGCTTGTGCTGTAGAAAAACGTTTATCGGGATTTAGACGTTATATTATTTCCGGACAAACACCATTTAGCAAAACATGTTGTGAAAGGCTGTATCAAAACGCTGATGGTGTTATACGAGAGGTTGTTCCAGACCTTGCTGAAAGCTTTGCGAATCGAGGTTGGCGTTTACCTCACTCACTTGATCGTGTTTATGATTCAACGCTGGCACAACACGAACTCGGTTGGCAGCCTAAATATGGTTATGAGAGCGTATTAAGTATGCTCGATAATGAAAGTGCTGAGGTGCTTCCGATCATAAGCCACAGTTAACAAAGGCATCAATAAAGATATGGCTGTCCTATATTTCGTCTGCTTTATAAACATGAAAACATAGGACACCCATCAATTTCTCTTAAAAAACATATAATCATTAACGCTATTGTCGGTGCCGATTATTGTTATTCTCAACAATAATTACCCACATTCAATTTCTTCAATTTGGTTAAATTCTGTAATACGCCCTTTGCCTTGCATCTTAGATTGATACATCGCCATATCTGCACAATGCAACACACTATCAATACCAGTGACATTTGTCGGTTCTATATAATAAAAACCAATACTGGCACCCACATGGATAGTGTGGTCTTTAATCTTAATTGGCTGAGAAATGCTAGCGATAATGCGCTCGCCAACATTAATAACAGGCTCACGGTTTTTTACTGGATTTAATACCGCAACAAATTCATCTCCAGCTAAGCGTGTCACAATATCGTTTTGGCGTACGCTCTTCATTAATTTCTTGGCAACTATTTGCAAAACATGATCACCAATTTCGTGTCCATAAGAATCATTTACAAATTTAAAACCATCCAAATCAATAAACAATACAGCCATAACATAAGTACGTGGTAATGCGAGTTTTTCTACTAAATAGTGGTGTAGGAACTCACGATTAGGTAAGTGTGTTAACGCATCATGTTGAGCGATATAAGCTAAACGCTGAGCTTCTTTTACAGAGCTAATATCAGAAGCAAGCACCACAATTTGACTATCATTGGTTTCGCTATCAATAATTTTATTAATTTTTAAATGTAATGGCGTTGAAATTTTTCTTTTTCGATTATAAAACGAACATTCACCTTGCCATTGCTGATCTAACGCCAATGCCATTAAAATTTCTTTTTTCATCGGCAAATTGTCAGTTTCAGTTAATACTGAACGATAATATTTACCAATAATCTGAGTGCGTTTTTGCCCAATCAAATTACAAAATGTTTGATTGACCATCTCTATATGACCATGACGATTAAGTAATAAGATCGCTTCTCGGCTATTTTCAAATATCTTCGCTGCTAAATGTTGCTGTCGTTCAGCAAGGCTCTTTTCTGTGACATCTTCAAGTGCAAATAGCGTTTGATGCTTATGTGATAACGGATGGCTCACCACTTGATATATTGCCGTTCCGTTTGCGTTTTTTGCTTTAATCAGATCATTACTAAACTGTTTATTACCAAGTAACGCATTTTGTAATGATTGTTGAAAAAGTTCAGGGTCTGACGGGTTAATTACGTCACAAATATGCTTTGATTGCAGCGCTGGTGGAGAATCGTGAAATAATTTTGAACAGCTATCATTGGCTAAAATAATATGCCCCGCATGATCAACTACTAATAACGCATGTTGCACAGTACTGATCACATCATCGGCAAACGCTTTCTCATATTCCAATTGAAAAATAGTATGCTTTATTTTAGATTCACGCTGATTTAGCTTACTAATCATAGTATTAAAATAATCAATCAATGCACTAATTTCATCTTTTGAATTCGCTTGCTGCTGCACCATCTCAGTTTGATTAAAATGAATAACATTAATCATCGCATCATTTAGTTGACGAATAGGGCTAATCATCCAATGTCGTAAGCGATGAATAACAAAACTACTTAATAAAACTAAAATCACTAATAAGTAGAGACTAATTTCTAACTGAGACCATTTTAATGCATGTAACCCATCTAATGATACGACGATACTCATCTTTGCGAGTTCTTTTTCATCCATATAAATAGGCACTAGCATATATAAATGCTGCTTGCTAAAAACATATCCCTGTTTTTTGAGCGTTAATTGCTCTGTATTATTAGCTTGAGTATGTAGTTTATCAGTATTGTTAAAGTCAGCGAAAACAGTGTTAGCTGCAGTTAATACAGAAACAGAAACAAGCATAGGATCAGCAGAAAATGCAGATAAGATCTCTTGGCCTGTAATCGCATCATCAAATTGAATCGCAGCGGTTAAATTCGCACCTATACCTGTACTTAAAATCGTGATCCGATTAACTAAATTCTGTTTTTCGCTCTCGATGTATTTATAAGAGCTTAACGTTTGAAAAACGATAAAAAGGACAACAATAAAGAACACCAACGGTAAATATAAGCGCTGATTAAGAGAAAGAGAGTTCATCCAATTATTTCGCATGATTTTTCCCTCCCTGTTGCGTGTCATTTACTGAAGCTAATATCGCTATTTTCAATAGTTTCGAACTTATCGTTATTTCTGATTTTTTTACGCTTGGTAAGGCAATAACCGGACGTACTTTATTATTGATGGAACGTAATTCAATCATGCCGCCTTTATCTAAAAAGGCGTTATCCGTGCCGATGGTTAACACGCCTTTTTCAATCGGGATTTGAGTTAAACCTACTTCTTTCTGGCGAGAAATATAAGCGATTTGGCACTGAGCGATTTGGCTAATGTTGGTTAATGTAACAATCTTATTGTTTTTGGCTTTGAGTAAGCGACTTAACGTTAAGGCGATATTATCCGTACCGAAGGTGCAAAATGTTAACTTTTTATTCTGTTGAGGCCAGGTTACAAACTGAGAAAAGCGGTAAATATAAACGGCTGATATTTCATAGTCAGCAACGCTATTAGCATGGGCTTTATTTACTATAGTATGGGCACAGATAGACAAAGTAACTACCGCATATATAAAGTACAGGCGGCAGAAATGGTAGGGCTTATCAATAAGACCTACCAAAAGCTTCAGTGTTAATTTACTCTGGTTGCAATTGCGACTTTGCATTCCGTCTCATTAAAGTTTGGTCCATGAAAAACGTAAAAACGCAGTTTCCTCTAATGGCGCTTTATTCGGTAAATCTTGATACGTTGAGCTACCTAAACCATCGACAACAAACTCGACAAGAGGCCAAGCTTGGTTGTATTGCCACGCAACACGCATATCTATTGTAGTGATCTCAGACGCTTTATAAAAATCAATCGGCGATGACACAGAACCTTTATGTTTTAGCCAGCCGTCAATTTGCCATTGCGAGTTAATCGTCCACATCATTTGTAACGAAGCGTAATGTTTCGGCTGATGATCATACAATCCTTTATATCCACCATTCTCATAGCTATTGCATGATGCATATTTAGAATTACATTGAGCTTGTGTGTCAATATAACTATATGATGCATTAAAATTTAATTTATGGGTTGGTTGCCAGAAAAAGGCTAACTCAGCACCGTAACTCTGGGCATCTAACGCATCGACATAATTAAATTCATGAATAGCAATTTGTCCCGGTTCTACTGAACCATCAGAACAGACGCCATAACGGCACAGCCACTGTCCATTATCTAGCATGCGTAAGTTTTTATATTGACTGAAGAAAATTGTTGTATCAATCGAAAATGCGTCTGAAATTTTACCACGATAGCCCGCATCCCATGTTATAACGGATTCGTTATCCATATCCGGATTTCCTGTCGTCAACGCCAGCATTGGATATTGGGTATAACAGCTTGGATTTGAAACATCGCAGTTTGGGAATGGTGCAACCACAGCGCCTAATGCATACATATCCGTAGTAGAATCAACAGCGGAAGGTGTAACAACTGCTCGACCAACTCCAGTCCATAATTGATGCTTATCAGAAGCACGATATAACAATCGGGCTTGAGGCTGTAATTCTGTAGTATTATTTCGAGTAAAATGTTCGAGTTTAATACCTAAACTTGAGGTTAACTTATCTGTGAGTTGTGTTTCTAATTGCGAGTACGCATTATAAATTTGTTCTCGTTGTGTCTGTTGTTCACTAATACGTTGGTATGGATGCATATCAGCGTAAAAGTCTTCTTTTGATTGTGGTACTTTTATTTTAGTAAAGCGTGTACCTAAACCTAATGTCAGTTCATTATATGCATTGACTTGCTTTATTATTAACGCATCAGCATTAAAGGTATCGTATTCACCGTTTGCAGTTGGTTCTGTTCTTGAATTGCTATCAACCCATAATGTTGCTTCATAGTGAGTATCAGCAACCGTTTTTCCAAAGTTTAAGTTACTATAAAAACCGCGAGAGAAATCTTCTAATTGTGTTTGATAACCAATCACAGCACTCATTGGATAATTAGGGTAAATAGGCTGTTCTAAAACGTAGTAACGATACCAGTCAGAATGTTGAGATTTGGTGTGATAGCCACCAACTTGCCAAGTTAAAAAGCGATCGTCTTCGATATAATCTGTACGAAAGTCGATATTATAATTATTCCACTCATCGTTATTGAATGAATAATAATCCGATTGAACGCCCTTTACTGATAATCTTGCTGTCGTTAGATCGTTAATTTGAAAACCGTTACGATAACTGGCTTCTTTATAGTTATATTCACCCATGCCGACTTCAAAAAACTGACCGAGTGTTTCATTACTATTTTTGGTGATGATATTAATAACACCATTAGTGGCATTGCCTCCCCACATTGTTCCTGCTGAACCACGTAGAATTTCAATGCGATCAATATCTTCTAAAATGGTGTCAATCGTGTGCCAAAAGGTACCTGACATTAAAGGGCTAAATACACTGCGTCCATCGACCATCACCAAGAGTTTGTTAAACAGGGTTTCGTTTAAACCTCGCAGTGATACTTGCCAGTTAAACTCACTGATCTTAGTGACCTGTACGCCAGGGGCTAGTGCCAATGCCTCAGCAATAGAGCGAACACCACTGCGTTTAATTTGTTCATTGGTGATCACATATACCGCAGCAGGTACATCGTTTAATGGTTGCTCTTTTTTAGCAGCCGTTGTCACTGTTACACTTTGTGTTGTGAGGTCATCTAAGTCCATCGACATTAAATCATCAATTTCAGATGCTAATGAAATATTGGCATAGCACGAAAAATAAAGTGCTGAAAATAAAACAGGTGAATAGTTTAAGTAATTTATCATAATTATTAGAAGTAAAGGTCTTGCAGTAATTCTAACAAAGTAATTGTGGTTATTAATAATAAGAGTTTTTTAAATAAAAATCCCTCAGTAGCATGAATTAAAGGGCTGGATATTCTTTAATAGATCTTAAAAAAACAATTAAATAAATAAAAAAACAATTAACTAGTATTCTGAATAAATATATTTACTCACGGTCATAATGATTAATATTTTATTACACTTTAAATTCCAAATTGGTATTATTTTTTTCTTAATTAAATGTAAATTATTCGACTTGGTTAACACCTCGTTCTTTTTTAAAACAACAACTTTATAGTATTTTCATTTTGCAGTTGTTTTCTATCCTCTTTTATTATCATTCGTTACAGTGAGTGACAATCCTAACGACTTTAATAGCGTTAGTTGTATGCTTTAACTCATTGTTATTTTTAGAACAAATAGCTTTGGTGCCAATGAAGAATTTAGGGGTAAATTTGACACAAAGCTGAGTGTTAGGAGTAGAGAAAAAGAGTAAGATTAGCGTCAAATTTTCTATTCTGGATTTACCATGAAACACATTCTACTTGTAGTTCTCGCTGTTCTTTCTTTTCAAACATATGCCCAAGCAAAATATGTGTGTACTAAAGATCATGCTGAGCGTGATGTTGAAGTGATTTATCATGCGCCAAACAGCAATACTTTGTGTGAAGTTAAATACACCAAAAATAATCACAGTGAAATTTTGTGGAGTGCTAAGCATAAAGTGGGTTACTGCGAAACGAAAGCACAGCAATTTACTAAAAAATTGGCTGGCTTTGGCTGGTCTTGCTATGCGGTAAATGATCAAACTGCTGAGTAATTATTGGGTTGTAAACACTTTATTGTTGCTATTCCCCCTTTGAAATAACAATTATAGAAGCAAAAATACGGTTATTTTTGACTATATTTTTGCTTCTAAATCTATTGTTGTGAGCTATTTTCCTCTTCTAATTCTGCACATTTATTATTTATAAGTCTGTTCTTACAATCTAAATCGCACTTTCAAACTATAGTAATAAAATTATCATTATCAGTATAGGTTTATGCAATGCGTTGATTTGCTTGTTTTATTTACTATTTGTGTACTTAAATTTAGACGTTAATAGTCTTTGTTTTATTTGAGGGCGTTGATTATGCGACAAAACATTGATGCAGATTACATTCATAAGTTAAACAAACACTTTCACGATCAAGAGGAGGCATATAATTATGACTCTCGTATGGGAGCAAGGTATGACTATGAATCACAGCAACAGACGATCAAAGAGCTAGAGTCGGTATTAGGGCATACACTTCCTAAAGGTGGAACCGTTGTTGATGTGGCTTCAGGAACGGGTAATTTAGCTGTCAAGCTTGCGGCGACTAATTGGTATAGACAGGTGATAGGGGTTGATATCAGTGAGCGTAGTTTAGATGTGGCGCATCAAAATGCCCGCAAAATGAAAACAACCATTAAGACCATCACCTCAGACATGACCAGATTACCTTTTGATGATAACAGTATTGATTTAGTCGTCGGTTGTGCTTTTCTGCATCATCTTCCGAATCCGAAAACCTTTATGCAGGAAGTGTTACGTATTTTAAAACCCGGTGGTGAGTTTATTATTATTGGTGAGCCAACAACACATGGTGGACAATTGATAGATATTATTAAAGCTCCATTAGTATGGATTAATAATCTACGGCGTTACTTTTTTAATCAGCGTAAGCAGCAGATGCGTTGGGATCATGCCAATATTGATGTGCATGATTTTAATCAACAAGATGCAGAACAATTATTACAGGGTTTTAAGACACCAAAGATCATTACCGAAGGCTTTTTATCACCAATAATAGATCAAGGGTTGATGACTCCGATTCGAAGTATATTGAGTGAAAAATCTAGAATAAAATCGCTATTTTTATCGATTAATCGTGGTCTTACTTGGTGCGACGTTACTATTTTTAATTATATTATTCCTAAGTTTTGGCGAGTGTCATTAAAACTTAGTGGTGAAAAGCCATAGCGTATAGTTAGCCTTATGATCATTCTTTCACGTATTATCGCGGCTGGTATCACAAAATTTAGCTGTGTTTATATACAGTGGTTGGTGTTGATCTATGATGATGTATCAGAATTATTATTTACTCATTAGGGTGTTATGTCATGGCTGATTCAAAAGCGAGTTGTTTGTGTGGTGCGGTGAAGATTGTTGCTGCAGAGATCAACCCTAAGTTTACTGTATGTCATTGCCAATCATGCCGAACGTGGGGTGGTGCGCCATTTTTTGCTGTGCAATGTGGCACTGACGTAACCTTTGAAGGTGAAGAGAACATCAAAATATATCCATCATCTTCTTGGGCATCACGTGGGTTTTGTTCTGAATGTGGTACGCATTTGTTTTATAAAGTGAAAGCAAGTGGTGAATATAATATGCCTGTTGGCTTGTTCCCTTATGTGAAAGGGCTAACAATGAATATGCAATATTTTAGCGATGCCCGTCCTAGTTATTATTGCTTTACTAATCAAACGCAAGAAATGACCACCGCTGAAATCATGGCTTATTTTGCCGATAAACTGTAAGTGTGTGATGGGCTGAAAAGAATCAGCCTATGATTACTTAATCGTTTCAAAGTGAAACTTATAGTCACGTACACCGTCTATCTGAACACCTTTTTCTCTTAACTCAAGATATTGCTTGAGCTTTACGGTTCTAAAATCCATCGCCTTTAGTGCCAGTATTATGCGTAGTTCATCCATTGAACGTGATTTAGCATCAGTACAACAACTGTTGCAGACAACATGTGTTTTTTGCTTAAAACCAATCTGATTGAGCCAGTTGAGTTCTTTGGTGTCTTTACGTAAGCCGCAAAAGTAACACTGATTTTGTTGTTGCAATACTGCTTGTTCTCTTAATGCTTTAGGAGATGGCGCTTGTGAAGCTGGAGTAGTTTTCTTGTTGTTATTAAACGCAGACAACTGCACGATATTAGACATATAAATTACTCTTACTATTTAAGATCTATAGTATATAACTGAACATTATTATGGTGTGGTTTTATATGGTATTTTTTTGATTAGGGAATCGACTAACACTGTACGACTGCCACCCTCGCTAGTTGCCAATAGTTGAATTTAGCTGCAATTAAGGAGTAAACATGAATATGGAAACGCAACGACTTATTCTTCGGCAATGGAAATCGGAAGATTACAGTGCTTATGCGACATTGAATGCTGATCCTCAAGTGATGCGCTATTTTCCTGCAACATTGTCCACTACTGAAAGTGATCAACAAGCAGCTAGAATCGAAAGTCTTATTGCAGAACGAGGTTGGGGTTTTTGGGCGGTAGAGCTTAAATCAACCGGGCAATTTATTGGTTTTGTTGGCTTACATAATCAAGATGCATCGAGTGGTATTCCTGATGCGCCTTTTTTTGAAATAGGCTGGCGATTAGCTGCTGAATATTGGGGAGCTGGTTATGCAACTGAAGCAGCAAAAAAAGCATTACAGTTTGCTTTTGAAGTCCTTAGTGCTCCGTCTGTATTTGCATTTACTGCGTTACAGAATATACCTTCGCAACAGGTAATGATTAAAGTGGGAATGAAAAATACGCACCAAGATTTTAATCATCCTAAATTGGAGCAAGGGCATCGATTAGAGCGTCATTGTTTATATAAAATAACCCAGCAACAGTGGGTTGCAGTTGCGGATAATATTGATTAAGTTCGCTTGAATAGAATTGTGATCTTTAAGGATGAGAGCAAATGATTGTATACCAACCCTGCCGTGATTTATCAGCATTCCACTTTAAGCATCATTGTTATAGCAACAATGATGCTTAAAGACGAGACGATAATATAGCGATAACTATGCTTTATCTTGTGCTAACCATTCTGCCACTTGCTTGGTGTAGTAGCTCACAATAAGATCAGCACCTGCACGTTTAAAGCCAGTTAATGTTTCATAGACCACACGCTTTTCATCTAATGCGCCCGCCAATGCTGCAAACTTGATCCCCGCGTATTCGCCACCGACTTGATAAACTGCTAATGGTAGGTTGGTCTTACGGCGAAGATTGGCAACCACATCAAGGTATGGTGTGCCTGGTTTCACCATCAGAATATCTGCACCTTCTTCCTCATCAAGTAAGGCTTCGACTAAGGCTTGACGACCGTTAGCGCAATCCATTTGGTAGGCTTTTCTATCGCCGCTTAATTCACAATCAACTGCGGTACGGAAAGGACCATAAAAAGCAGAGGCAAATTTTACCGCGTGAGCAAGAATTGCCACATGTTCAAAACCTGCGGCATCTAATCCTTCACGAATAGCTTTAACTTGACCGTCCATCATTGCTGACGGCGCTAACATATCTGCGCCAGCTTTTGCTGCTGTGACACTTTGTTTAACTAATAACTCAAGTGTTTCATCATTTAAGACATGCTCATCATGGTAGACACCGCAATGACCATGAGTCGTGTATTCGCAAAAGCAAATATCGGGGATCACCATCATGTCAGGACAAGCAACTTTAATGGTTTTCACCATACGAGCCAATAAACCGTTATCGTTCCATGTGTCACTACCGATTTCATCTTTAGTATGCGAAATACCAAATGGCATTACATAACGTACACCCAATTTATAAAGTGTATGTATTTCATCGGCCAGCATAGTTTCAGGAATACGTGAAATGCCAGGCATGGTGCTAATAGGCACCGCTTCAGTTAAGTTTTCTTCAATGAAGAGCGGATGAATAAGATCAGCCAATTTAAATTCATGTTCACGCACAAGATCACGCATATTAGCGCTACGGCGCATACGACGGATGCGTTTAATTGGTACAGAGATAGGGTTGGTCATTGGAATATTCTATTATTATGTTAATCGTGTATACATCATACAAATGTTAGGGTTGATGATGCAAGCAGTTGTGTGGCTTGTTTAAAAGCCACCTACACTTAATTCGATAGTGATTATTCAGAGGTTATTATGAAAGTTTTATTATTATTAATGGTTACTGTTTTCTCTTTTCAGGCATACGCTCAAGATCAATATGTATGTAAAAAAGGGCATAGCGAACGTACTGTCGAGGTTATATATAGCCAACCTAATAGTAAAGTTCCCTGTGAGGTCAAATATACTAAGTCAACGGGCAGTCAAATTTTATGGCATGCTAAGCATGAGATCGGTTATTGCGAAGCCCAAGCGCAACAGTTTGCGACCAAGCTAACAGGGTTTGGTTGGTCTTGTCAGAAAGTGAATACAGCAGCACTTACTAGCCATTAACGTAATAAGCATCGAATAGTGGAATTATTTTATTGGATCAAGAAAGGGGGCTTTTTTGATCCGCTTTATTGATTGGCAGTGATCATATGAGCGTGTTTGTGCAGGAATGCTGATAGATTTTTCCTATCAGATTAATCAGTTAAAACTGCTTTCGTTTTTAGAGTTAACGGGATAAGTTATTGGTAATTAATTTAAAATAAGATCTGGATATTCATTATGACAACCATGACAACTCGTTGCCCACATTGTAAAGCATTGAACCGTTTACCTCTTGATCGTATTAATGACGAAGCAACATGTGGTACTTGTAAAGAGAAATTACTTGATGGCATGCCAATTGAAGGTACTGCTGATAACTTCGCTAGTTTAATTAATGGCGATAAGCCTGTTGTTGTAGATTTTTGGGCTCCGTGGTGTAGCCCATGTGTAGGTTTTGCGCCAGTATTTTCTGATGTTGCAACTGAGCGTAATGGCGCTGCTCGTTTCGTTAAAATTGATACCGAAGCGCAACAAGCACTCGCAGGTCAATACCGTATTCGTAGTATTCCAACCATCATGGTATTTAAAGGTGGTAAAATGGTCGATATGCTAAATGGGGCTATGCCAAAAACTGCCTTTGATGAGTGGTTAAATAGCGCCCTAACAAAATAACGATCAGTGATATGCTGATAAAATGGCACTATTTGCTGGTGGTATGTTAGTCCTTGATGCCTAGTTATTTATAAAGATAACTAGGCTTTTTTGTACATGTAATTTGACTAAATATCAACGAGGCGCACTATTTTGCGTGTTATTTATGCTATTTATGTATAAATGTAAAAAAACACTATGCTAAATTTTTAATGTGATCAATATCTCTATATACTCTCGCCTCGGCCAGAACAATTACGTTCAGCCACCTTATTACAAGCTGTCACTAGGATATGTGAACGACCCACGGAGTTGGACCGGCATTAATTATAGCTTGTTAATTTAGGTGACTTGTATGTTGTACCATTGGACGAACACTCTTTTCGTTGTTTACGTATATTCACGTAATCCCCATCTTTTGTTGAACCTTCAGCAAATGTTTTTCCGATGCCGCAATACATTCAATACCTTCATTATTCGACACCCATTTATGAATACAGCAGGACGAAATAATGCAGTTGTTAATTAGTTTGGCCGGTATAGCAATACTGGTTTTATGCGCGATTTTACTATCAGATAACCGTAAAGCGATCAATTGGCGTACAGTCATTGGTGCATTAGTGTTACAAGCCAGTTTCGCCGCTTTAGTATTGTATATTCCGCTTGGGCAGAAAATGCTTGGCGCAATGAGCGATGGTGTTGCAGGTTTATTAAGTTTCGCCGATGTCGGCATTAATTTTGTTTTTGGTGACTTAGCCAATATTGAAAAAAGCGGCTTTGTGTTTGCTATTCGCGTGCTACCGTTGGTGATTTTTATCAGTGCGTTAATTTCGTTGTTGTACTATTTCGGTATTATGCAGTGGATAATTAAAGTTCTCGGTGGTGGTATTCAAAAGCTACTAGGTACTAGTCGAGCAGAGTCATTAGTGGCAACCGGAAATATCTTTCTGTCACAAGGTGAATCTCCGCTACTTATTCGTCCTTTCTTAGCTAAAATGACTCGTTCAGAACTTTTTGTAGTAATGACATGTGGTATGGCATCTGTTGCGGGCTCTGTGCTTGGTGGTTATGCAGGATTAGGGGTTGAGCTAAAGTTTTTGATTGCCGCGAGTTTTATGGCAGCGCCTGGTGGCTTGCTAATGGCTAAAATTTTAGTACCTGAGCAAGAAACGCCAGAAGAGCAAGTTGAGATTGAAATGGCAACCAGTGAGCACAGCAATGCGATTGATGCTTTAGCTGCTGGCGCAATGAATGGTATGAAAGTCTCGGTTGCTATCGGTACGATGTTAATTGCGTTTGTGAGTGTGATTGCAATGGCTAATGCAGGACTTGCAGAAGTCGGTCATGGACTCGCAAGTTTAACAGCTGCGGTTGGCATGGATTCAGTGTCACAATGGTTTGTGACGACACCACTGAGCATGCAACTTATTTTGGGCTATATTTTTTCACCATTAGCGTTTGTTGTTGGTGTGCCTGCCAATGAAATGATGACGGCTGGTACCTTTATTGGTGAAAAACTGATCCTCAATGAATTTGTCGCTTTTATGGATTTTGCATCAGTTAAGCAGACATTGTCAGTACATACTCAAGTGATTATCACGTTTGCGCTATGTGGCTTTGCCAATATTGGTTCCATCGCGATCCAAATTGGTTCAATTGGTGTGATGGCACCAGAGCGTCGTAGTGATGTGGCTCGATTGGGCCTTAAAGCGGTTATTGGTGCGACATTAGCTAACTTAATGAGTGCTACGTTAGCGGGTATTTTTGTCACTTTATAAGCGCTGATTAAATAATAACACGATAAAAAATGAAGCCGCAGTAAGCTCTTTACTGCGGCTTTGTTGCTATTTATGCAGTGCTTTTTATGGCAGCTTTTTAGCAATGATTATTTATCAAATTGTTTAATTAATACTGAGGTATCAGCACGATTAAAGCCCCGTTGTTGCAGCTTTTCATATTCGCTATCAACTTGTTTTGCCAATGGTAATTCAACATTAAGTTTTTCAGCCGCATCAAAACAGATAGCAAGATCCTTACGCATCCAATCAATAGCAAAACCAAAATCAAATGAATCTGTAGCCATTGTTTGAGCACGATTTTCTAATTGCCATGAACCTGCAGCACCATGTTTTAGTACTTCAGTCATAGTATGAATATCAAGTCCTGCCGCTTTGGCAAGGGTAACTGCTTCAGATAACCCTTGTAATACACCTGCAATACAAAGTTGATTCGCCATTTTAGTTATTTGGCCATAGCCTGTTTCACCCATTAGTGTGGTTGCTTTGGCATATTTTGCAATCGCGGGTTTGGCTTTGTTAAACACGGCCGGATTACCGCCAACCATGACAGTTAAACAGCCATTAATTGCGCCAGCTTCACCGCCTGATACCGGCGCATCTAAAAAGTCGCAACCGATAGTATGCGCAGCATCGGCAATTTCTCGCGCAACATCGGCAGAGGCAGTGGTATGGTCAACCAAAATAGCCCCAGGTTTCGCTGTTACAAGAATACCGTGTTGACCTTTATAAATTTCACGAACGTCATCATCATTGCCAACACAGGTAAATACAATGTCAGCATCTTTTACTGCGTCACAAGGAGTAAGCGCAATCGTGCCCTGATATTCTTGTACCCAAGCGTCTGCTTTAGCTTGGGTGCGGTTATAAACCGTTACATGATAGCCGGCTTTAGCAAGGTGTCCTGCCATCGAGTAACCCATTGTTCCCAGACCTAAAAAAGCAACGTTTGCAGTCATAGCTAATACTTCCTTGATTATTATTGTGATCAATTTGTAACATCATAACAGACAACATTATTACGTAAATGGACATCCTTTGTGTGTGTTTTGTGCAAATGAGTGAGGTTTGTCAATAGGATTAATTATTCGAAATTAATCGCTTGTAACAAATTGTGTTGCCAATTATCATAACACTCACTTTTATTTTAGGATGGGTTTAGATAAGCACCATGCTGTCAGCTGTATTGCGGATTATGTTTATAGTGATATGTTTAGGAGCAAGTTCATTTGCTTCGGCATCGTCACAGGTGAACATTGACCACATTGCACAGACCCATCCTGTATATAGTGATGTTATTGAAGCGCCAATCGTTAACGCAACGATTATGCCACGCCATTGTGATTCGTTACAGCAGCATCAGAGTGAGCCAGCGCCAACCCAAAAACACCCAACAGATCGCTATGTTAGTAATAATGGCTTACCGGTTTCTGTTTATAGCACTAAGTTAGTGTGGAATTTTCCATCGCCAACTAATATCAAATCGCCACAACACAGTGGTAAACACCATCGTTTAGAAGTAATTGATTTAAAAAATATTATTAATACTTCAACTCGATCACTCAATAGTTTCCATCATAATGCTGATGAAATAGCGCCAACATTTGAATTGGCGTTTGAATTACCATTATTGCCGATACCGCTGTTTACCATTGGGTATGCAGAGCCTCTTAGCCCACAAACTGATTGGATCTTAACTATAAAATCCACATCATCACGTATATCCGGCTGGAAAGAATCAAATCAACTCTATTCACATTACGGACATTCGTTCGTTACTGCATAAGACATTACTAGCATTTATGTCATTTATGGCATGGTGTGCTTTACTTAGTGGTGTCGCTTTCACCAACACATAAAACGTTCTATTAATTTATGTATTAAATCTATCAATAGCTATTATTAAGGCTAATTGTTATCGGCTGTGAATATGATAACAACGCGTTGTTTTGTCTTTTAAAGATAAAAACGAATAATAATTATTGATGTGTTATCGGTCGCAACAAGCTGAACTTGTTGCTAGATATATGGCTTAAAATAATGAGAAAAAAGAATAATAAACAGATTCTGAATCATTACTCAGCATGGAAATATGTTGTGCTAATTGTGACGGTCTCGATTATGTTGCTTAGTGCTATTCCAACCTGGTATGGCGAAAATGCGGCAGTACAAATTAGTGCGAAAGGCGGCGCAATGCCAACACCTTTTGAGATTCAACGTGTTCTAAAAGACCATGGCATAGAAGCCAAGACTATTGAACAGCAGCCAACTCGCACAATTGTGGTGGTTGATTCAACCAAAGAACAAACCAACACCAAAGAAGCATTAAACAGCATTGTTCATAATGAAGGCCGTTTAACGTTAGCACTAGAACCTGCAGCACCAAAATGGCTATTAGGGTTAGGTTTTGAGCCGATCAAGCTCGGTCTTGACTTACGTGGTGGTGTTCAGTTCTTACTTGATGTTGATATGAAGGAAGTTTATAAGCAGCATGCACAGCAGCTAACTGACGATCTTCGTACTGATTTCCGTAAGCAAGATATTCGTGCAGCACGTTCAGAAATGACGAATAATAATCAAGTTATTGTGCGTCTGCCAAGTGAAGATGCGAATAACAAAATACGTCAATACGTTCGTACTCAATATCCACAGTGGCAAGCGAAAGATGGCCAAGGCGATAACTTAGTCTTGTCTATGCGTGAAGATGAGCAAACTAATCTGCGTAACTTAACGGTACAGCAGAACTTGCAAACGATGCGTGGTCGTATTGAACAGTTAGGTATTACCGAAGCATCTGTACAGCGTCAAGGTGAAAACCGTATTCGTATCGAGCTTCCTGGTGTACAAGATCCAGCTGCTGCGAAGAATGTAATTGGTGCGACTGCAAGCCTTGCTTTCTATGCGGTTAAGCAAGAAGGTACAGGTAGTACCATGATCATTGACGACAAAGAAGGCCGTCCGGTACGTGTAAGCCGTAAGCCAGTATTAACCGGTGATCATATTATCGATGCGCGAGCAAGCATGGGTGAAATGGGTACACCTGAAGTTAATATTACGTTAGATAGTGCCGGTGGTAGCATGATGTCTGAGTTCTCACGTCATAACGTGGGTCAACCAATGGCAACGTCTTACAGCGAATATACGCGTAATGCTAAAGGTCAGACTGAACAAACAAATAAAATCATCAGTGTTGCAACAATTCAAACTCAGTTAGGTAGTCGTTTCCGTATTACTGGTGCTGGTTCATTGGCTGATGCACAACAATTAGCATTATTACTTCGTGCAGGTTCATTAACTGCGCCAGTAACAATTGTTGAAGAGCGTACCATTGGTCCAACATTGGGTGCTGAAAACATTAAGAATGGTTTTGCTGCTTTAGCACTAGGTTTAGGTGTGACTTTGCTATTTATGGCATTGTGGTACCGTCGTCTAGGTTGGGTTGCGAACATTGCATTGCTGACTAACATGATCATGCTATTTGGTTTATTGGCATTGATTCCAGGTGCGGTATTAACCTTGCCGGGTATTGCTGGTCTGGTATTAACCGTTGGTATGGCTGTTGATACCAACGTGCTTATTTTTGAACGTATTCGCGATATGGTTCGAGATGGGCGTAGTTTTGCTCAAGCGATTGATCGTGGATTTAGTAGCGCATTTGGTACTATTTTCGATGCCAACTTTACAACTATGATCACCGCAGTGGTACTGTACTCTATCGGTAATGGTCCAATTCAAGGCTTTGCATTGACGTTAGGTCTAGGTCTTCTAACCAGTATGTTTACTGGTATATTTACTTCCCGCGCCATTATTAACTTGGTTTGGGGTCGTGATTCTCGTCGAGATGTAAGGGTTTAACGCAATGAAAAATTGGATTATTACAAACTTAACTAAATTGCGTTATATGACCGGTATTGTGTCAATTGCGCTAATGGTTATCTCGATCAGTTTCATTTGTATTCGAGGTCTAAACTGGGGTCTTGATTTTACTGGTGGTGTTGTTAGTGAAGTTCAGATGAACAGCCAAATCACCAGTAGTGAAATTGAACCACTGATGGATGCGGGCTTTAAGCAAGACGTAGTCGTGATTGCAGCTGATGAACCTGGCCGTTGGATCCTACGTTATGCTGTACCAGCAAAGGGCGAAACTTACCCAGCAATAACACAAGTGCTAGATCCGCTACATGCACAAGTACAAGTACTAAACACCAGTATTGTTGGCCCACAAGTGGGTGCTGAAATGGCATCTCAAGGTGGTTTAGCATTACTTGTTACTATGCTTTGTATTCTAGGTTACCTAAGCTACCGCTTTGAATGGCGTCTTGCTGCGGGTGCATTACTTGCACTAATGCACGATGTGATTCTAGCTGTGGGCTTCTTTGCAATGACGCAAATGGAGTTTAACTTAACTGTATTGGCGGCTATTTTGGCTATCTTAGGTTATTCATTGAATGACTCGATTGTTATTGCCGACCGTATTCGTGAGTTACTGATTGCGAAACCAAAACAAAACCTTGAAGCAACTAACAACGAAGCGATTATTGCAACGTTCTCACGTACGATGGTGACATCGGGTACAACGTTAATGACAATCAGCTCTTTATGGTTATTAGGTGGCGCATCATTGCAAGGATTCTCTATTGCAATGTTTATTGGTGTGTTAACCGGTACGTGGTCATCAATTTCAGTAGGTACGTTACTTCCTGAATTCTTAGGTTTGAAACCTGAGCACTACTTACCAAAACCTGAGTCACAAGATCCTTAATCGTTAATGATTGAGTAAAAACCGTCGACAGTTATGTTGGCGGTTTTTTTTTGCTGTGAATTCAAGATATACAGTTTTTTTAAAGACAGAACGATATTTATTGCTAGACTAAAAAGAAGTTAAATAAAGCATGGTGAAAGGAGATAGCATGCCAAAAGGGATTATATTTATCGGTAGTGCAATATTGTTAATTGCGGGCTGTACCCATACCAGTGATGGCGATATTCGTTTTTTACCCGATCAGTACGTCAATAAGGTTGAGTATAATAGCCTCTACCATTATGGCTATAACCAAGGCTGTGAATCCGCACTAGCTAAGGTTAATGTTGCCGGACATACCTACAACCAAGATAGTACGTTAATCAATATTTCAACACGGTTTAAGAGCGGATGGCAACAAGGCTATTCGGCATGTGAATCTGGAACGGAAAAGATGTTATATAAATTATCTAATACTCAATAATTTTTTGACGCGCGTCTCTTATTTATAAATTTATTGTTGTTTTATAATATTGGCCAGATACTATGCTCAATATGATGCATATATGGTCTCTATAATTACTTTTTGTTATAAGATATAACGGTTGTGCTATTGTGCAAAAAAAACAGATCCGATGATCTGTTTTTAGTTTTAGCTAAACGAGCCAAAAATTTTATTTTAAATAGTGTTATGCCGTAATAGCCGTTACTTTAGAATTTTTAAATACAATATGTGTGGCAACATTTATTTCTGACAATAATAAAAACTGTTTTAATTTATTATTATCAAGTTCAATAATTATTTGCATGTGAGATTCAATCATTCTTTTTAAGTATGAAAAACGATTGCTTTTATTTGTATTTTTTAATTGTTTATAGCATCCCTGTTGTGCATACACCCAAATATTATAATTGCTATTGTTACTTTCTATTTGTGCGATAAATTCCGCAATACTCTTCATCTTTAATCCCTTACTGAATTGTCTATGCTATAGACATAGATGAGTATGCAGTAAAGTAAAAAAACTAAAACCATATATTTATAGTTGATATAAATAATGTGATATTGATTAGTTTTTTTAAGTAATAATGCTGTTTGAATATAACTCGCATTAAAATATCTTAAAGTTAAACTAATATACTCTAAAATAACCTTATTGGATGAATAAGGTTATTTTATAATAGTTATTGTTTTAATTTATAGGATTGCAGGTTAAGGTTGATTTTATGACTATCAATAGTGTTTGTGATTGGGCTAATCACTCAAATTTAGAGCGCCAATATCATGATAATGAGTGGGGACAACCACACAAAGATGATAATTATTTGTTTGAATTCTTAACGTTGGAAGGCGCTCAAGCAGGGCTTAATTGGTATACAATTTTAAAAAAGCGTGCTGACTATAGAATTGCTTTTGAAGACTATAATATTGATAAGCTGGCAGCCTATAGTGATCACGATATTGAATTGCGTATAACTGAAATTATTGATAATTATGAGGTGGTTAGACACCGTGGTAAATTACGCTCGGTGTTTACTAATGCTCGATCTGCAAAAGTATTGCAAATGCAATACGGTAATTTAGCGATCCCATTATGGCAGTTTGTTAATAATGAGCCTGTTATTAATCATTGGTCATCAAGCGATGATGTTCCTATTGCAACAACAGCATCATTGGCGATGAGTCAATTTCTAAAGCATCATGGGTTTAAATATATTGGTAATATAACCTGTTATGCATTTATGCAAGCTGTGGGGATGGTAAACGACCATACAATTAATTGTCATTGTTATCATAGTGATACAAATAAAAAAGGGGATGGATTATAAATGTAAAAAAGATCACATTTATAGGCTAAATTCGTTATCATATCGCATCCATTTTTTATGCTTTATGGGGCGTTATGTCAAAGGCGGCAGTTAAATTAATTCAGAAAGTCACCTGGGTTGGGTCTATTGCAAATATTGCATTAGCATTTATAAAAATTACCATCGGTAAACTGACAGGTAGTCAGGCCCTTATTGCCGATGGTGTACACAGTTTTTCTGATTTAGTCACTGATACGGCAATTTTAATCGGCTCTCGTTATTGGACGGCCCCTGCTGATAAAGAACATCCTTACGGCCACGGTCGCTTTGAAACGTTAACCAACATTTTTATTGGTTTTATTCTAGCGATTGTAGGTATTGGTATTGGTTGGGATTCACTACATTCAATCAGCACTCAATCACACTCTCAACCAGGTATACTTGCCTTTAGTGCTGCTGTTTTATCGATTGTAGTTAAAGAGGTACTTTATCGCTGGACAGCTATTCAGGCTAAAAGTATTAATAGCCGTGCATTATATGCTAATGCGTGGCACCATCGCTCTGATGCATTAAGTTCTTTACCTGTAGCTATTGCTGTTATTACGAACTACTTTTTTCCTACTTTTCATTATTTAGATCAAATTGCTGCATTAATTGTTACAGCAATGATTTTAAAAGCATCGTTTGAAATTCTATGGCCTGCAATTTTAGAATTAACAGAAGCCAAAGCTGATTCTGATATTGAAAAACAAATTCAAGCATATGCCGCTGAAGATAAAGATATTAAAGAAGTGCATGCAATAAGAAGTCGCCGTACTGGGAGCAATATTTTATTAGACTTCCATTTATTGGTTGATCCTGAAATGAGTGTTGAACATGCTCATAATATTACTGAAAACTTTAAAACCCATTTATTAAATGAATTAAATGAGGTTGTCGATATTATTATTCATATTGAACCTTATAATTGTCAAGAAAGAATGATTAATCCGTGTTGTGATGATTGTGATAGCAATAAGGAATAACTAATGCTCTTAATTGAATAACAAGACCGATAATTAATGCGGTCTTGTTATTATTTTATATTATTATAACGACATTAATTAATTGTATTTTGTAGCCAATGACTGATATCCATCAAAATATCATTATAATGCGGGTACTCAATGGCTAAATTATCGATAGCTGTACTGATTGCCGTACTATTATAAGGTAGGTTAACTAACCGTTGCTCTAATAATTCCAATGGAGCAGGATCTAAACTATCAGTAAACAGTTTTACTTCCGTAATGTTACCTTTATTTATATCAAGGTGTAGCTCAATTCCTCCCCAAATGAAACGCTCATCTAGGCTGTGTGTAAACTGAGGAGTATTGCCAAAATTCCAATCCCAACGACTGAACTTTGCAAATGTTTCATTAAAGCCTGCTAATTCTGGTAATGCTTGTGGTGAAATATGTTCAGCTTCAACATACTCACTATAATAATCACAAAATGTCTCAATAATGGCATTGCAGACCATATCATGATCAATATTATTCACAATTTGGTTGAGGTTAGTCACGCGAGAGCGTACAGAAGTGATCCCTTTTGCCGCTAATTTCTTTTTATCGGGATTAAGGTAATTCGCAAGCTGGGTTAAATCGGCACTCAGTAATAATGTACCATGATGAAAACCACGATCCATGGTTTCACGGTAGGCTGAGCCTGAAAACTTACGCTCACCTTCGGCATCTTCAACCACTAAATCATTACGGCCTGTTGCTTTACCGTCAATGCCTATTTTTTTAAGTGCAGTGAGTACAATATCAGTAGAGATGGTTTTATTATAATCGGGTTTACCTGCCATAAAGGTAAAATTGGTATTACCAAGATCATGAAATACTGCACCACCGCCACTTTGACGACGCGCAAGCGTAATACCATCTTGTTCCATTTTAAGTGTATTACACTCTTTCCATGGATTTTGAGCGCGTCCAATAACAACAGTATTGTCATTACGCCATAAGAATAATACTCGCTGTTGAGTTGACATTGTACGGAAAATTGCATCTTCAACGGCAAGGTTGAACCATGGATTAGTAGAGTCTGAAATCAGCACTTTAATTTTTGAAGACATCACGCATACCTGACTAAATGTGGATGCGATGAATTTACCTTGTCATTTGGTAGAGGTAAAGCAGTCAATACAGGAGCAGAGGTATTGTTAGTAGACAACAGGTGAAAAAAAACCAAATCACATCCTATAAACTGGAACAAATGTGATTTGGTAACATGTTTTCAATTATGGCTTGTCTAGAGAATCTTGATGTTTTCTAGATGATGAAATAAGAATAGCATCACACTTTTATTATGAAAATAACGATAATTGCAAGTTAAGGTTACTATTTGTTGTTAGTTAATAGCAGTAATGTAAAAAATAGTGAGTATTTAGAGCGACTACTATTAACAAAAGACAATAAGAATGATTTTAGAGTAGAAGCGAAGAATAAGGGGGTATAAAGCGAATAATATTCTGCAGTGGCTTAATCAGTAAGAGCATGGATTGCTTACCATGCTACCTTTAATCTATATATGATCTAACGATTTTAGTTATAGATTTTTTACTGATTGTTTGTTGTTTGTTCTGTTGGTGTCGGTTGACTTACTTGGTTAAAAACATCATAAGTGATGAAATAGCCAATTAATAAAATAAGAGGAATGAATTTTATCCACTTGTTCATAATGATACCTAGCTAAAAAAATGTTCGGCTACCATACCAGTCTTCTTCATTGGGTAAATGACTATTAATGAAAAGTTAGGTTTACACGATTATATGATTAAGATTCAGAAAAATAGAAGCGTAATAACATTATGAATTAAATGCTATTTTTTGCTCCCCTTTGTTTGAAATAGTGTAAATAGACAAAAAGCCGACGAATCGACTTTTTTGAATTGGGAAGGATTGCGTAAAATTTACGTTAGAAATAAAGGCGCATTACTGATTCTGCCACACACGCTGGACGACGACAGCCTTCGATCTCAACTGTAATTTCTTGTACGATTTCTAAACCACGTTTAATGGGTGTTACGGATTGAATTTTTGTTCTAGCACGAATATTAACGCCGCTCTTAACCGGATAAGGGAAGCGAACTTGGTTAAGACCATAATTGACAGTCATTTTTGCAGAAGGAAACTTTGGACTCGCAGGATCAACACTGTCAGTTAATACAGAAAGGAGCGACAACGTTAAAAAGCCATGGGCAATGGTTGTTTTGAAAGGAGACTCTGCGGCTGCTTTTTGCGGATCGGTATGGATCCACTGATGATCTTCAGTAACATTAGCAAAATTATTAATACGTAGCTGATCAACAGCTAACCATTCACCTACGTGAATTTCTTCACCTAATGAAGCTGTAAGCTCATCCATAACTTTGGTTGCTTCTGGGTGCATTTCAATAACTGCAGGCTCAGAAACCGCTTCACCATTAGATATCGATACGAGGTTATGATCTTTAACCCAAGTCGCAAAATGACTGCTGTTGGCTTTATTAAGGAATTCAATCCAATAATCACGGATTGATGGTGATAGCCAGTCTTTAAACTCAAACGGGTGATGTGATAACACTTCACGTTTACGTTTGATAAAATCGACTACTTTTACTTTCATAGAGCATAACCTTAGTTTGAAATGCCACACTTGGGTTTGGGGCTGGGCATTGTAGCTATTATTTACAGTAGTACAACTGGTATTTTTTATAAAAAATACTTATAAGACTCATCGGATGAGTTAATTTTAAAGGATGTTGATGCCTTTACGCAATAATTAAATGGCGTTTTTTAACTATTTTTTATAAAAGATTAAGACGAATAGTAATAAATAGGCTAAATATTACTTATAGGTATCATAAACGATCAGATCTTAATCTGCGCTGAAATGTTATAACGAGTTGCCAGCTATACTATTAATAGAAAGACAGCTCATATCATGGAGGAAGGAATGATTGCATATGAAGCTAATTTTGATGGGTTGGTTGGACCTACGCATAATTATAGTGGTTTATCTGCGGGTAATATTGCATCGCTAACACATAGCCATTATGTGTCTAATCCTAAAAATGCAGCCTTACAAGGCCTTAATAAAATGAAGGCATTGGCTAATCTTGGATTATTACAAGGTGTTATTGCTCCTCAAATACGGCCAGATATAAAAATGTTACGTCGACTCGGCTTTAGTGGTAGTGATCACTGTGTGTTACAACAAGCAGCACAGCAAGCTCCAAAGCTATTAACCAGTTGTTGTTCGGCGTCAAGTATGTGGGCGGCTAATGCTGCAACAGTATCACCTTCAGCAGATACGAGTGATAAACGTATCCACTTTACCCCAGCTAATTTAGTCAGTCATTTTCATCGCTCTATTGAACATCAAACAACATCAAGCATTTTGTCGGCAATGTTTAATGATGATAACCATTTCTGCCATCATCCACCGCTACCAGCATCTCAATATTTAGGGGATGAGGGAGCTGCGAATCATATGCGTTTTTGTGATCAACACGGTGAACAAGGCGTTGAAATGTTCGTGTTTGGACGTTATGGCTTTGACCGCCACCAATTAGCTCCTCAACGTTATCCTGCGCGACAAACTTATGAAGCCAGTACTGCTATTGCACGTTTGCATCAGTTAGCGCCACAACAGGTTGTGATGGCACAACAAAATCCTGCAGTGATTGATCATGGCGTGTTTCACAATGATGTTATTGCTGTTGGTAATCAGCAAATGTTGTTTTGCCATCAAGATGCATTTTTAGATCAAGCAAATATTTATCAACAGCTACAACGTAAAATGGGCGTAGATTTCTCTATTATAGAAGTACCAAATGATGTGGTGAGTATTGATGATGCTGTCAGTAGCTATTTATTTAATTCGCAATTAGTGACGTTACCTAACGGTGATGTAAGTTTAATTTTGCCACAGGAGTGTCAATATAATGCGTGTATATGGGAGTATATACAGCAGTTATTACAAGCGCAGGTTGGTATTAATCGGGTTGATTTATTTGATTTAAGTCAGAGCATGCAAAATGGTGGCGGGCCTGCGTGTTTACGTCTCAAAGTTGTCTTAAGTGATAAAGAGCGCCAAGCTGTCAATCCTGCAGTATTTTTAACTGAGACGTTATTTAAACGCTTACAAGAGTGGATTGATTTACATTATCGTGATCGGTTAGTGGAAGCAGATTTAGCCGATCCATCCTTATTAATGGAGTCACATACTGCATTAGACGAGCTAACGTATATTTTAAAGTTAGGCTCAGTGTATGATTTTCAACGGGTATAATCCGCATAATCGATAGCGTATATCGGTTGCGGATTATAATAGTAACAACGCTACTTTTTACCAAAGATGGTTGAAGCAAAACTTTTCAGATTATTGATATCCATTAAGTCATCAATACTGTGGATTTCGCCAGCAGGTTGAATCAGTAAGTTATGATCAATATCTCCACCAGGACTGGCTTGGTCTATCATTGTAGGTAATGCGTCTTGTAAGCCTAGAATAACATCTTGCTCTGGCATGTTGAGTTCCGAACCAAAGGCGGCCAGTTTTTCGACACTAAAGATCGTAGTAATATTTGTTGCTGAAATATGTGCATTGACATCATTACCAAGCCAAGAATTAGCAATATTTGACAGTTCGGCTTGATTGAGTGCTTTAATAATACTTTGCAGATCTACATTCTGACCTTGATCGTTTCCATCTAACAAATGAGAGAGTGCAGTAAAGATACTGTTTTCATCAACAGCTTGAGTATTTGCACGTGATTGATTAAAAAATTGTGCCCCAAGACGAACTATTTCGACCATATCCATGATTATAATTCCTTGCTTGATAAGTTATTTATGCGGTTACTAAAAATCGTGATGCTAATGTTATGCACAAAACTCAATAAGCCCATGTTATATTCCCTGCTGAGTTTATTTCCAATGATTATTAATAGGTATGTTAATAATCATAATATAAAAAGTAGATTAAATTATCAGCATTTTCCGACATTTTAATGCTAAAAATGTATGTTGCATTTGTTTTGGGTATTGTTGCTTGTGAAGGGTAGGAAGTGAATTACTTGAGGTATTGATTGTAATAATCATGATATCTATGTGCAGCAATACTTGACCTGTTTTAGAGCAAACAGAGATAATAGTCTTCATTAATCTATGAATGTAATTATTATTCATCGCCACGAATAATTGATGGAGTTTCAATGGCAAAGCTAAGCCTACAAGAGCAAATGCTAAAAGCGGGTCTTATTGATAAGAAAAAGCTAAAAAAAGCCGGTAAGACAAACAAAAAATCACGTACTCAAGCGAAAGAAGCAAAAGCTGCTGTTGAGGAAAATCGAATCTCTCAGTTAGAGAAAGATAAAGCACTCAACCGTCAGCGAGATGAAGATGCACAACAAAAAGCATTTCTAGCACAGGTAAAACAACTGATTGAGATGAACCGCTTGGATCGCAGTCGCGGTGATATTGGTTATAACTTTACTGATGGTACAACGGTTAAGAAAATTTATGTTGATAAGCTAATGCAAGCACAACTTGTTAATGGTCGTCTTGCTATCGCACGTTATCTTGATGGTTACGAAATTATTCCAGCCGCCGTTGCTGATAAAATTGCATTGCGTGATCAAGAATCGATTGTGCTTAATAATGTGATTGATGAAAGTATCATTGATGAAGATGACCCATATGCAGATTTCGTTATTCCTGATGATTTGATGTGGTAAATACCGCGAACTTAAAAAAGCCTCTGTTGAGGCTTTTTTTATAGCTAAATATTTGTCGAGAGAATTGTTAGGTATTATTGTTTAAAAGAATATTTAACAATTAGTGTCGTAAAATGATTATACAAATGTAATCGTTTGCGAATTAAATCTTGTTCAAAGGCGGTTGTAATTCAGCAGAATAGAGCATATTTTAATGAGACTATTTATCATTTGCATTTCCGATACGATAGCAATGATACATAAATATACGATGGTAGTGCCTGCGTTTTTATAAGAACTCGTCCATTATCACCGCGCTGTAATGATGATAAACGTACTAGGATAATAACAATGAATAATGAAATTACACGTTGGTTACAACGTGACCCTGACCCTAAATCACGTCAAGAATTACAACAATTAGTCGCGGATAATGCGACAGCTGAATTAGCTGATCGTTTTAATGGGCGTTTAGAGTTTGGTACTGCCGGTTTACGAGGTGTGGTTGGAGCTGGGCCTAACCGAATGAACCGCCTAGTTATTCAAGAAACTGCGACTGGGCTTGGTCAGTATTTATTACGTACTGATAATGCAGCTGCGCATAAAGGGGTGGTGATTGGTTATGATGGTCGCCCTGATTCACGTCAATTTGCTCATGATACGGCAGCCGCATTAGCAACCCAAGGTATAAAAGTTTATCTCACCACCAAAGTTGCTGCAACACCAATTGTTGCATTTGGGGTTAAGCACTTACAAACGGCTGCAGCTGTTGTTGTGACGGCTAGCCATAACCCGCCAGCTTATAATGGTTTTAAAGTTTATTGGAACAATGGTGCTCAGATCATTCCACCTCATGATGCTGGAATTGCAGCGGAAATTGATAAAGCGACTCAATCTGAAATACACCTTATGGATCTAGCTGAAGCCGAAGCAAAGGGATTATTAGTGTGGCTTGATGATGCATATTATCAAGCGTATCGTCGAGCAATAAATAGTAACCCATTACTTAATAACCATCATAACCCACAAGATATTAGTCTTGCTTACACCGCTATGCATGGTGTTGGTGCTGAGATGGCTGAAACGTTATTAGCAGATGCGGGGTTTAGCCATGTTTACAGTGTTGCTGCGCAACGCGAACCTGATGGTACTTTTCCAACAGTTAAATTTCCAAACCCTGAAGAACCAGGTGCAATGGATCTTGTGATCGCTGAAGCGAAACAACATGGAGCAATTTTAGCCTGTGCTAATGATCCTGATGCTGATCGTTTTGCTGTTGCTGCTCGCCGTGATGACGGTGAGTACCAAATGCTGACGGGTGATCAAGTGGGTACATTATTTGGCTATTATTTGCTTAATCACGTTCAAGCATCAACCAGTTTAGTCGGCAATACTATTGTGTCATCGACATTGTTAGGCAAAATTGCAACAGCTCTTGGTGCGCAATATTACCAAACATTAACGGGCTTTAAATGGTTAACCAATGTCGCAATGGAACGTCAAACGGCTGATCATCAATTCCTTTTTGCCTATGAAGAAGCTTTAGGTTACACCATAGGTAATACGGTATGGGATAAAGATGGACTGTCGGCTTTAGTTGCATTTGCTCAATTAACCGCAGAACTTGCTGTTACTGGCCAAACGGTTTGGGATCAACTTGAAGCGATTTACCGTGAGTATGGGTTGTACATTAACGCTCAACGTAGTATTGCACTCGACCCAACCGCAGCCCCTATTGGTGACTCATTACGCGCTATGCCACCTCAAGTTATTGCAGGGTTAGCGATCGTTCGTACAGAAGATTTTAAGACATCACTATGTACTTTTGCTGATGGTACTGTTGAAGCGATTGATTTACCAGTCAGTGATGTGTTGATTTATCATCTTGAAGATGGTGCTCGCGTTGTCGTTCGCCCATCAGGCACTGAGCCTAAATTAAAATGTTACTATGAAGTGGTTGAACCAATGAGCCAAGAAGAGACATTTGAGCATGCTCAATACCGAGCACAAGAAATAATGGATCGATTAATTGCTCAGCATCAAGCATCATTGTAATTTGAATCATTGCAATGTGGTAAAGCTGAACTCTGGTCAATTTTCAGTGTATAATTATGAAAGTTGAAATTTTTTAGATAACCAAGGGTTTACCATGCACGATCTTAATTTATCGTTACCTGATGATTATGAAAAAGAGCCAGAATTACCGATTCCATCAATTGATGATCAAAAGAAAATTGTGGCAGAGCTTAAGCGTTTAGAAGAAGCAGGTGAATTAACCCCTGAAATTTTACACGCATTCATGACAGGTGAGCGTTTACCTGAATAAGGTAGTGTGATCATTGTGTAATAAAAAGCCTCTTACTGCTCTTCATGTATATTGAAGCAGATAAGAGGCTTTTTTATGCTTAGTCAATAAGGAAATACGACGAGTATTGATAACCCCAATTATCTTTACTGAGTATATTATTGATGTTTAGCTGCTGAATCTAGTCGGTAATCAACCACATTGAATTTACGAGCAACCATAGGTAGACGCGCCATTATTGTTGTTACGAATAATATCAATAGTGTTGGCAGCAACCAACTAGCATGTGCTTGATATAGCGGCAGTGTATCGTTGAAAAACTGATTAAGATCCGTTGGCATTTTACCGAGAATACTAACAGCATCAACAGTACCAAAAGCCATTGCGGTGACTAATACTGATGTGTGCGTTAGTGTCGAAACATGAATAGTGGAAGCTGTTAAAGAGGCAAGCACCAATGCAATTGCAACAGGGCATAAAACTAAAATAGCCGGTAGACTTACCTTTAGAATATCTTCAAGACCAAAATTGGCAATGATACCTGTTAATACCACGATAATTGTTGCCGTTAAGCCAAATGATGCTTTGAATGTTTGTTGGTAATATTCAGCACAAGCATTGGTTAAACCAACGGTTGTTGTTAAACACGCCATAATAATAATTGCAGCTAATATCCATTGGCCATAGATGCCAAATTCACCCGCAACATAACGGGTAAGGATGACACTACCATTCATGCCATGAGTGGCAATAGAGGTTGATGTTGCCCCTACATATCCCATTGCAATATAGCAACTGCCCATCAATACAAAGTAGATCATAGCGACTTTAAATGAGACGCTTGCAATCCCTTTTTGTGACACGATCCCTTTAGCTTTAATCGCTTGAATAATAACCCAACCAAAACCAACAGCAGCGATAGCATCCATGGTCATGTAACCTTGAATTAAACCGCTGGTCACTGGACTGTGTTGATAGTCACCATAAGGTGCTGCAGGAACACCAAGTGGTGATATAAATGCTGCTAGTCCTAAACCGGCTAATAATAAAATCAGTGCAGGTGTCATGATTTTACCAATGTAGTTTACAAGGTTACCGGGTTTAAAGGCTAAAAGTAATGTAATAGCGGAGAATACAATAGAGAAAGCAACGAGGTGATCGGCTTTGAAAAACGGTTTTAGTCCCATTTCATAAGCTACGGTAACAGCACGTGGCATGCCAAATGCTGGTCCAATCGCGGTAAATAAAAGAATCCAAAATGTTGTTGCTAACCATTTTGGTAATGCTTTAGTAAGGTTTTTTGTGCTGCCAATACGGCCAAGAACAATAATAGTAAAAGCGGGTAGACCAACAGCGGTTACTAAGAAGCCACTCATTGCTGATGTTAATGATGTTCCTGCGTCGAGACCCATTGCGGGGGGGAAGATCAAGTTACCAGCGCCTAGAAAGAGTGCAAAGGTCATCAGACCGATAGCGAGTAAGTCTTGTGTTTTCAAATGTTGTACCTGCATTGTAGTGAATATCAAACAGCTATTAATCACTTAGTATCGTAACTATTATAGTCTGTTGCTTCGTTAATAATGGTTCCGCAGGTTTGCTGAGAGAAGATATGAAGAGTTGAAACTATCCTCCATCAGCAACGGCTGACGGAAGCTTGCCCGCCAGCCTAGCGAATAATCACTAGGATAAAAGCGGAAATAATTCGAGATGTTTTTTTTGTCGTCATAGAAGCAGCATCAATCCAAGCGTTAATCGCTATTGTCGAAGCTAAATGTTTTTGTTCTCTATGTTCAAACACTGTTGAATGCATAATTTAACAACTTCTATTAATGAATACGTGAATTACAGGTTAAAAATATAAAGAAAAGTTAGTGTTGTAAATAACTTTCTTCAAATTTTTTTTAATCGTTGTAAAAATAATCTAATTTAAGTGTTTAATATTAAAAGGTTAGTGAAATGTGAGCTATTTATTTTGAATAATAGCTATAAATTCGATGAATTATGTTGTGAGAGAGTGCTTTTTTTATAAACAATGAGCAAGTAAGGGCTAGCTGTTATCTAGCCCTATAATGCGTTATAGCAAATTAATTAACGGCGATACTTGGCTGATTTTTCTGACCCAAACGACATAATTTGCTGATTAAAATAGTAATCGCAACAGGTACTAACCAAGATGCATGTGATGAAAATAAAGGTAACCAATGCTCAGCAAATGTGGACATAGACACCGGTAGTTTACCGAGAATATTTAACGCATCAATACTACCAAATACAGTGGCAACGATAACCACGATTGTTTGGCTAAGTGAAATATGGCGCTGTTTAGCTGTTGAATGGTTATGAATGAAAAACGTTGAGATAATTAATGAAATCGCAATAGGACATAATATTAAAATAGCGGGTAGGCTTACTTTAATAATTGTTTCTAAACCAACGTTAGAAATAATCGCCGTCAAAACCATAATCACAGTAGCGCTGATTTTAAATTTTACACCGTAGGTATTTTTATAGTACTCACCATTAGCATTGGTTAAGCCGACAGTAGTGGTTAAACAAGCCATTAAAGTAATGGTAGCTAATAATAGCTGACCTAGAGTGCCAAACTCGCCCGCTGCATAACGAGTAAGAATCTCACCGCCGTTAGTTGCTTGTGGTGCAATATCAGATGATGTTGCACCTAAATATCCCATAGCAAGGTAACAAAGTGACATCAGAATCGCGTAAATAATTGCAATGCGAAGGGTATAATAAGAAATGGCTTTATTGCATTTTACGCCAGTGTTGCGAATTGTTTGAATAATAACCCAACCAAAAGCGACGGCAGCAATAGCATCTAATGTCATGTAGCCTTGAATAAGTCCGTTTACTGTTGGTGCGTTACGGTAGGTTTCAATTGCAGCCGTTGGTGAACCTAGAGGATTAACGACAGCAGAAATGGCAAGTAGCGCTAGCATAGCAATCAGTGCTGGAGTCATTACTTTACCGATATAATCGACCAGTTTTCCAGGTTTAAGGGCTAATACTAATGTCAAAGCGCAGAAAATAGCAGAAAAGGCCATTAAACCATTACCAGAATAGAACGGTTTAATACCCATCTCATAAGCAACGGTTACTGCTCGTGGTAAAACAAAAGCGGGCCCAAGGGTTGTTAATACTAAGAACCAAAATGAACGATCCATCCATTTAGGTAGCGCTGCTGTTAATCGGTCAGCAGAAGATAATCGTCCTAGCACAACCAGTGTTAATGCTGGTAAGCCAACGGCAGTAAGTAAAAATCCAGCGATAGCAATTAGCCAATTCTCACCTGCTTGTTGTGCCATAAGAGGTGGAAATATTAAGTTACCAGCACCGAGAAATAGTGCGAAGGTCATAAAACCAATAGCTGCAAGTTCTTTTGTTTTCAAATGACATACCTTATCTTATTCAAAGCGAACAATGTGAGTCAGTATGCTGGAAGAGGTAATAAGAAGTGAGATTCATATCCGCCAGCGTTACTGACGAATAAATTAACCGTCAGCGTCAGAAAATGACGACGACGACAGACGTTAGCGTACAAGCAATCGGCCTGGTTGCTGTAGTGATAGCATCCTGATTGTTGTTAATGTTCTGAGACATAGCTTATACGCTCTAAGTAAAAATGAGGTTTAAACTTAATCGGAATTAGAGGGATTGTAAAGCACGCTGAAGAAATAATTAATGTTATTTTAGTATTCATCGGCTAGATGCCATATAAACAACTGAATTATAGTCATTATACAATGGCACCTAGTTTTTTATAATACAGACCGCTTTTTAGGCTTGTAGTAAGGCTTGTAATTCAGATAATGCCGTTACGGTATAAGTCGGGTTGATGCCGACAGGCTGTGACTTGTGGTCACAGTTAAGCCAACACGTATCCATACCTGCATTGATACCGCCTAAAATATCAGAATATGGATTATCACCTACCATAAGAACCTGTTGACGTTGAGGCTCGCCCATTTGGTGGCAGGCATAGTCAAAGATTTTAATATCAGGTTTTGCGACGCCTACTTGCTCTGAAATAATCAGCACATCAAATAAATCAGCAAAACCCGTACGTTGTAAGCGAATTTCCTGTAAGGCGGTGAAGCCATTAGTAATAATGCCTAATTTAGCCTGTGGTTTTAATGCTTCAAGCAATGATTTAGCACCATCTAATGGTGTACAAATATCAGCCATAGCCATTAAAAAATCATGATTAAGTTGTTCGGTTGATAGCGAAAGTTTGGCTGCCCATGTTTCAAAGCGAATATTTTGTAATTCAGTCGCTGAAATTATGCCGTTCTGATAATCAACCCATAGTGGCTTATTAATCGCTTCATATTGCTCGAAATCAGCATCAGTGAAGGTAATGTTATGACGAGAAAACATCAGTTGAAGGCCACGCAAAGCGTCAAAATGAAACAAGGTTTCATCAGCATCAAATAAAATCCATTTGTATTTCATTATGCGTAAATCTCTATTTTTGTGAGTGAAAATGCGGCTTGATGAACGCTCGCAAGGCAGGGGTATTCTACTTGAAATCAGGAAGTACACGCTAGTCAATCACAGTAAATAATTGTGATTTATAGGGCTATTTTTATCGTAATGTAATTTTTATTGAACTCAATAGTGTGATATATGTCTACTTATACCATAATCACATTATCTCTATTGATAGTGAAAAATTAGCCAATTGAGGAAAGAAAATGGGCATTTTATCTTGGATTATTTTAGGTTTAATCGCAGGCGCATTAGCAAAATGGTTAATGCCAGGTAAAGATGGCGGCGGTTGGATTTTGACAATGGCGCTTGGTATTGCTGGTGCTTTTGTTGGTGGTTTTGTTGGTAAATATATTGGCTTAGGTCATGCAACGGGCGTCAATATTGGTAGTATTATCACTGCAACATTAGGCGCTTTTATTCTGTTATTTGTTTATAATCGTTTTATTCGTTAATAATCAATGCATTAATAGTTTTATGACAAAAAAGCGAGTCGATCAATTCGATTCGCTTTTTTTATTGTTATTTTTACTGAAACCTCTATTTCCTAAATACGACTCCATCTGCTTTAAAATGATATTTTTATCTAAATATTATCTTTACCAAATATTTATCTAGGCACGTATAAAACGTGTTTTTTTTGAATATTGTGACTAAAAAAAGATGTTATTCGACTATCTTGTTGCATTAATGTTAGTTATTGAGCCTAAAATTGTGATTTTTTTTCGCAAAACTAAAAAAGTTCCTTCACACTGTGTTTAGATTCTTAATGACCAAAAAGCATTACTAATCGTTATAAAAAATCAGTTGTATTTATAAAAACTGATATAGCAATTTGCTATTAATCATAACGTGGAGCACAAAATGGAAAAGGGATTTAATAAAACCAAGGTTGCAGGCATTATTGCAGGCTTTTTATTTGCAAGTACGGCTGCTCAAGTACAAGCAGCGCCAACACATGATAAGAACGTAATCGGTTATTTAACTCAGTGGGAAGCATGGAAAGGTACTAATGCGGGTTTTTCTGTAAAAGGAGAAGCGACGCATTTGAACGTAGATATGGATATTTACTCCATTCTTAACTTCTCATTTTTTGGTGTTGCAAAAGACGGTTCGCTACATAGTGGTGATTTACGTAATAAACAAATTTATAAGCCCGGTAGTGTGCAAGAGCCTGGGCCATTATTACATCCTGATGTCTATTCAAGCTGGGATTTTCATATTTTGTGGGGTGAATTAGAGTACATTCATCAATATCCAGTAAATGAATCTTGGGATGCTGAAAATTTAGCCAAAGTAAAAGCGCAAGGTTTTGTGAAAAGTGGCAAAGGTTGGCGTCATAAGCCAACAGGTATTGAAGGTGACATGCCGATCCCACTTAAAAAAGAAGGTGGCGCTCCGGGTTTGATTGATCTTGCTAATCAAAAAGGCGTTAAGGTTATGGCATCACTCGGTGGTTGGAGTATGTCTAAGCACTTCCCTGAAATGGCTGCCGATCCTGTAAAAAAAGCTCGTTTCCTTAAAGATCTCGATAAGTTAATGGCATTAGGTTTCCACGGTATTGATATTGATTGGGAATACCCTGGCTTTGGCGGTATGAACTTTGCGGGTGATCCTACTGATTTTGCAAACTTTGAACAATTAATGGAAGATATTCGTGAGCGCATTGGTCCTGACAAACTGCTGACTGCTGCATTCTCAGCATCAACCGCTAAACTTGAAGGATTTAATTGGCCACGCCTTGTTAAATCAATGGATTACTTCAACATGATGACATACGATCTTAATGGTGCGTGGTCAAATGTTACAGGCCATAACGCGCCATTGTATCCATATCCTGAAGAAGAATTTAAAGGTCTTGATTTAGATACGCTACGTATTTGGATGGCAGAAAAAGGCATTCCATCAGAAAAAATTAACTTTGGTGCAGCGTTCTATGGTCGAGGTGTACAAACCACAGAAGCTGAGGCTTATTTAGGTGCGCCAACCGATAAGCGTATTTATAATATGTCGGTTGATGGGCCATTATTATCGGCAGTTGATGTTGATAACTGGAAAGAGTTTGAAGGTTCACCAAACTATAACTACATTGTTAAAACAACAGGTTGGGAACATAAGTGGGATGCTAGTGCTGAAGTCCCTTATGCCGTGAAAGGAAAATATTTCTTAAGTTATGATGATGTACCTTCGATGAAGAAGAAAGCACAGTACATTGTTGATAATGATTTAGGTGGAGTGATCGTGTGGCAAGTGCATGGCGATATTAAGTGTGAAGGCACCTTTATTAATCATGGTACCAAGCTAAAAGAGTGTACTAAGTTAAGCTCACCATTAGCAGAAGCGATTGATGATGTATTTAGTGCTGATACCACGCCAAATGCTGCGCCAGAATTAACAGTACCAAGCGCTCAATCAGCAATGGCTGGTGAGACGATTAGTTTCACTGTGTCGGCCACCGATGCTGACGGCGATAGCTTAAGCTTTAGCTCTGCTGATGCACAAATTACAGATAATGGTGACGGCACTGCCAATGTGGTTTACACCGCACCGAACTCAGCAACAGATACAGTGTCCTCAATAGCGATCAAAGTAACGGATGGTCGTAAAACAGCGACTAAATCTGTGGTTGTTAATGTGAAAGGTTCTGGCGTAGTTGAAAATACTGCACCAGAATTGACAGCACCTGCAACGGTTGATGTTGAAAGTGGTCAGAATGTTGTTATTACAGTAACAGCGACCGATGCCGATGGTGACGCATTAACTTACTCAGCATCAACAGGTCAGGTTACAGTGACGGCAACAGGTGCTGATGTTGCTGTTACAGCACCCACAACAACGACAGATACAACATTGAATGTTGTGATTACTGTTTCTGATGGTCAAGCCACGACACAACAAACGGTTGTTGTTAATGTTAAGGCTGAAGGTGGAGCTGTTGGCGATACGTGGAATGCCGACACTATCTATAATAGTGGAGACACTGTAGTTTATAATGGCACTACTTATACTGCGCAATGGTGGACGAAAGGTGAAACTCCTGGAGCATCATCGGTATGGGTAGAAGAGGATACAGGCGAAGTTGGTGGCTGGTCTGCATCAAAAACCTATAATGGTGGTGATGAAGTTACCTTTGAAGGTAATAATTATCGCGCGAAATGGTGGACCAAAGGTGATAAACCGGGCAATGCTAATGGCCCTTGGGAACGCATCTAAGCTTATTCGTTAGTATAAATAAAAGACAATAAAAACCCCGTATAGTTATTTACTCTTAATAATAACTAACGGGGTTTTCTTTATGTAGCGAATAAATTATAAGCCTAAAATCAGTGACATTACCGTTGAAACAATAAGCGCACCAATCATTGGAATCACGGTACGTTTCACTAATTCAAATGTGCAGGTTGTTTTATCTTTAAATGGAATGCTGCTGTAATGTGTAAAGCCCGTTAGCTGCAATAGCACTCGCGGGCTTTGTTGTTTCAGTTTATGTAATTATTATGCCGCTTGTGGTTGTAAATAACCTAGCCATGCTGTTTGGTATAGTTGGTGAGATTGCTGTCGTAGTTTATTAATTTGAGCTGCTTCAAACTCAGATAATGGGCGTTGTTGTTGTAATGCTACACGTTCAATATGTTGAATTTTTTCATAAAGGTCATGCTCAGGGCCATTTTTTATGGTTGATATTTCATTTAAGTGCAGTTGAACTTCAGTAATAACTTGGCTGTTAGGTAAGCGTACTAGCACATTTAAATCACGGTAGCCTGATGGTGTTGGATTCTTAAATCGATTTTTGACACTAACGATTGTTGCTTCTTTTGATAATAATTCATATGCCTGAACTAATGCTGGAATATTTTTCGCAACAATAGACCCGCGTGCAATATCAGTAATTTTGTCAGTCTGACCTTGTAATTCAGTGGTGATTTTTTGTTGAGCGCGTTGAGCTGATTTAATCTGAGGGATAATGATATTGGTTGTTGATGCAAGGCTAACACTTTGCAGTAATGTTTGTAGTTCTACTTGTGCATCGGTTGCGGCTAAGTAAAGCTCATCAAAATTAGTAAATGGTTGACGCAGGTTGTCAGTTTTCCATGATTGAATACTGTATAAGCCGCTTAAATCACGCTGAAAGGCCTTACGGCTGGCTTGTGTTTGACGTGTTGGTGATTGATCATGAGTATTAAAAGCGGGAGTAATCGCTGGCGCAGCCACAACAGAGCGACTAAGCATGCAAAAAAGAACAAAACTTGTACGTAAAACAGATTTTATGTTCATTAAACAACTCCTGTAAATATTGCATGTGCAATATCGAAACATACTAAAACGGGTATAACTAAAAAGTTTGTATGTTGAGCGTTAGATATAATGTGTCATCTGTTCACATGGTAGTAACTTTACCCTGAATGGGAATTGAATACTGTGCTGTTATTCATATTTTTGCATTATTGATTACAGTACATTTACATTATTCATAATCACACATATTGGATGCGTTCAGGACTAACTTGCAAGACGGCTTGTACCCATATAGTGTTGCCATACTTGTTGGTACAGCGATTGTGAGTACTGGCGTAATTTGGTAATTTTTCGTTGCTCTAATTCATGTAGTAAGCGCGACTCAAGCATAGCCTGGCGCTCAATATTTTGAATTTGTTCATAAATTGAGTGTTCAGCACCATTTTTTATTGATGCTATTTTTTTTAGGTGCAGTTGTATTTCGGCAATGAAATGACTATTAGGTAAACGTATCAATAGTTTAATATCGCGATAGCCAGAATCTGTCGGTTGGCTAAAGCGGTTTTTAACACCGCAAACATCGGTATGTTGTATAAGATAATCATAAGCTTTGATTAGATCATCAATATTTGAGGCAACAATTGATCCACGTACTAGATCGGTTAATGCATCAGATTTGCCATGTAGTTCTGTTGTGATCTTTTGTAGGGCACGTGTTCGTGATTTTTGACCAGGAAGGATTGGGTGGCAACCAGTATCTGATGCTGCTTTTTTAATTAATAAATTAAGCTCTATTTGTGCAAATTTAGCATGTTGATACAATTTCTCAAATTGTTGATGAGGTTGGTGAATGTTGTCATAACGCCAATCGTTAATAAGATTAAGACGATGAGATATAGCACTGCCACGCACAATAGAACGCACATTGTTGCTAGATTGTTGATAAGTTGAAAGCATAACCATTTTTACTCCTTAAACCTAGCTTTAGCAAATGGCAGCTAAGTAGGCATTTTCACTGAACATCCTGTTCTGACGCTAAATATAATACTTTTATCAATATAATCAACAATATTTTGCATCATAGTTGTAACTTTTTTGTTACATGACGAGTGGGCCTTAATGTTGGTATAAAATTGGCTAAAAATGCAGCATTGTAACGAGATTACTATCAATAGTTGAGGTTATGAGTAACAATGAATGCGGTGTTTTATGCAGCAACTATATGATACTTAATCAATAGCTATTGTGCTTTGAGATATATTTTTTAAGGAAAAAAAATGCAGGAAAATCTATTAATTGGCTTTGTTGTTATTTGGCTGGGTTTGACGGTAGGAAGTGTAATGCTGTTCCAACGCGGTAATGATGTAGCTAAGAAACGTCGATTATGGCCAATTTATACTGTGTTCAGTAATGTTGTGATTGGTGGATTTATTATTTTTATGCAACCACCTGTAGCATGGATGATTGCGATATTGATTTTATTAGTACCGGTAACATTTTTGACGATTCGGTCAACAAAATTTTGTGATAGTTGTGGTCAGGCTAGTCGCTCTCCATTCTTTATGAAGCCGCCACAAAAATGCAGTCATTGTAAAAAGCCACTATAAGTAGCTTATCTTAATAATTTCAAGCCATTAAGAATTAACGGACTTAATGGCTTTTATATTACGTTTTTTCGCGTTAGAGGGAAGTGCTCAAAAGTGATCCCTTTTGAACCGAATAACATAAATTGACGAATATTTTGATGATCAGTGTGTTGTGGGTGCAGAAGTACATCTTCACGATAATAGCGACCAAAACACGCTAATGTTTCAGCTTGTGATAGTTGGTGTAGGTGCGCAAATGCGAATATTTTACATGATCCTTCGTTAGTTGCTGCTTGATTGGTGATTATATTATCACTCAATCCGTTGGTAAAATCTGTTGGTTGATAATCATAATAATGGTTAATAATTGCCATGACAGCGTCAAACTCAATCGAAGTTGGTGTTTGCTTTATTTGTTCGATAAAAGAATCCAAAACAGACCTCATAATCTGGAAGATTTAAAAATAAGGCCAGCAACATGCTAGCCTATTAAAAGAGTCAGGTATGATTAGCGACGTTTATTGGCTAATGTCTTTAATTCATAATCAAGTTCATCAGGGTAGATCACTAGACCTTCTTGTTCAGGGATCGGAAAAACGACCAATGCAAGTTCATCATCCTCTAAACCGTGTGTCCAGCGACTATGCCATTTGTTTAATGAAATAGCTTCTGCTTTACATGTTTCCCATTCGCCAGTAGCCCATGCTTCGGCAAATTCTTTGTTTGGCCACACTGGTACGCAATCTTCATCGTCAGTATTGAGCATAACGCAACCATGTTCATCTGTAAGAATCCAGATTTCACGATTTTCGACAACTTCTTTTACTAAGTGTTTATAACGTTTTTCAGCATCAAAACTCTGAATTGTTTCAATCATTGCAGCATCTAATGGGGTAGACATACTGTTGTCCTATTTATTACACATTATTATTTAAGCAAGGATAAAACAAAAGCAGAGTAAGATCCCGTTTTATCCGTGGTTTTTTACGCCGTTTAGTGATGATGTTTATTTAAACAATGTCTATATAATTGTATTTGGTTGCATGCTTAAATGTATATTAAAGCAATAAAAGTCAACGTTTTATTTTCTACTTTTAAATTTAAGATAAATAATTTATATAATTATTTTTAGCGATAAATTTTTTAATAGTATGAAATATAACAATTATATAAATAAAATAAATATTGCTTAAATAATGATGGTATATTTTTAGGACTATTCTTATCGGTGATACACTGCAAAATACATCGTTGTTACCTATATTTTTTAATATAAATCAATAATGGATATGTTCTAAAAGGGTGGCTCTAATGGTGGCTATAAATGATAAAAAAAAGACAGGTGGACGTTTGGTTGCAATGGGGTGTACCTATGAACCTTGGATTGCATTGTTAGAACAAGCGGGGTGGAAAACACATTGTTGTTATGATTTACGAACCGCTGATGCAATATTAGAAGAATATAGCCCATGTGTTTGTATTGTTGATTTAAGTAATAACGATTTTAGTTTAAATAGTATATCTCAACGAGCGAATAAAACTAAGCAGGTTAAATGGATAGCGATAATAAAAAAAGAACAACTAAAAATTGATTCTATTTGCCAGTTTATTAATAATTTTTGTGTTGATTTCTTTTCTACGCCGATACCATCAAGTCAATTATTAGATACTGCTGGCCATCAATTAGGGATGTTAGAAATTGAATCAACATCGTTAAATGATGTGAGTCAACAATGTGAAATTGGGCTATATGGCGAATCAAAATCGATTAAGCATCTAAGAGATATGGTAAAAAGAGTCGCAATGACTGATGTGAATGTTTTACTAACAGGTGAGCAAGGCGTTGGAAAAGAACTGATTGCGAAAACGATCCATAATCTAAGTAAACGGCGAAATGATGATATAACCATAATTAACTGCTCTTCGTTAACTGATGATGATCAACGTATTCATTTTTTAAACCCACTTAATAATGATAATTCAAATAATACTATTACCAACGGAACGGTATTATTAAATGGTATTGAAGAGTTATCCAAGCCATTACAATTAAAGTTACTTAATTATTTACAGTTACCCGAAAATGAAAAATTAAATGATCAAGGTGTATTTGATGTGCGTGTCATTACATCATCAAGTATTGATTTAGAGCAAGCAGTTAAAAATAACACCTTTAATAAAGAGCTTTATTATCGATTAAATGTTTTCCATGTGGTTGTGCCAACGTTAAGAGAACGTGGTGCTGATATTATTTTATTAGCCGAATATTATTTACAACAATTTTCTAAAGAATATAACACACTTGCGATGCATTATAGCGAAGAGGCAAAACAGTTATTATTGCGCTATAACTGGCCGGGTAATGTTCGTGAACTCATTAATCAGGTTAAGCGAGTATCATTATTAAATGATGCTAATGAGGTCACCATAGAACATTTTGATTTACCTAAAAAAACCAATCTTAAACAAAGTTTACGTACTATTAAAGATGAAGCAGAAAAAGATGTATTAGTCACGATGCTTGAAGCTCATAAAGGTCAGGTAGCCTCTGCGGCTAAAGATCTTGGTGTGTCGCGTGCAACCATGTATCGTCTGCTTAACAAACATAATATTATTCCTGATGTGCGTTATTGTAATGGTGGTTATGCAACGGAATAGTCATTTTTTTCTTTTATAATCAGTAGTTAACCTGAAAAATAATGGGCAGTGATCACTGAGTGTAAATTGCGATAGCTGCTGCTTGTTATATTGAATTTGACGTTGACTTAGTGCTTTAACATTTGTGGTTGTGAATAAATGATCAATCAAGCTGGTATATGTGCGATATTGACTAATTTTGGTGGTTAATCTTACTGTACAATTGGCTTTAATTGACGCTGATATATGATTGAGACGGATTGGATTGTCAGTGATTTGATTGATGAATTTATTGTTTGATGTAATACGGTGGTTAAAGTCACCAACAATAATTAACGTTGGTGATACTTCTTGCTGAATATTAATCCATTGCTTTATAAGCGCAAGTTGTTGAGCAAGAGTTTTACATGATCTACGTTGCTGTTGAGCGAATTGTTTTTTCGAAAAACAGCCCGATTTAAGGTGTAGATTTAGCAATGTAATTGGTTGATTATCTATGGTTATTTTAATAACACTACCATAACGTAACTTATTGTTAAAATATGCTTTTCCGCCTGTCGCAATTGCCGGTGAACTTAGTTGTGATAAATCATCAAGGTTGTCGACAATAATCCCCTTTTTTACAGCAAATCCTGTGTATTGATTATTTTTTTTAAAGCTATCTTGATGGTTATTCATACGACTAGAAAAATAAACATTATAGTGTTGTCGATTAATGACGCGGTATAGGGCTGCAATGCTATCAACTTCTTGAAAGGCAAGAATGTCGGGAGAATGAGAGGTAAATATTTGCTGTAACGCTTGATAATCAGCTTCTGAGCGCACAATAGGGGAGGTTGAGTTTAATGATAGCCACTGCATATTCCAGCTCATAAGAGTGAAAGGTTGTGCGTAGCTGGTGCTGATTGGTAGCAATAGTAGTAATAAAGCTAAAATATGCATTGTTATTATCATTATACGGAATACGAGTTTGCTATTCACTGTGCCTTATCTAGGTTGTATTCTGAATTATTTATAATAAGTGATCGTATTTCTATAATAGTGGTTAGGTTTTAGTGTAACCATGTCATTACTGTTTTCATTTTTGTGCGCTATAAAATTGATTTCGTCCTAACTCCTTGGCTTTATAAAGGTAATTATCTGCGGTATTTATTAATTGTGTTGGATGCTGATTTGCTTCCAATGTTGCAATACCCTGACTGACCGTTACATACGGTCTAATTGTTGAGCACGGATGAATGATCGCTAAGCGAGATAAATTCTGTTGAATACGTTGTGCAACATTACATGCGCCTTTGTTATCCGTATTTGGCAGTAATACTACAAACTCCTCACCACCATAACGGGATACGGTATCCGTTGCTGTTAATAAACTTTTGCTAATGATATTAGCAACAGATTTTAAGCAGCTATCGCCTTGAACATGCCCAAGCTTGTCATTAAAAAGCTTAAAATAGTCAATATCAATTAAAATGATTGATAGTGGGTGCTGACTGTGTTTTGCATTGATAATTTGTTTATTAATCGCTAAATCAAAAAAACGACGATTATTAATTTGAGTCAATTGATCAGTAAAAGAGAGCTGTGTGAGCTGTTTGAGTAAGCGCTTATTATGATGTTCTTGCTGAATACGGGTAGTAAACCACTCAAATAGTAATCGTCGCCCTGATTCGATGATAATAATAGTAATAATGAGTTTCGCGAACGCAAAAAGGAGATCAAAGCGGGGATCTTGAATACTGTACCAAGTGGTAAAAATTAAAATAGGCAAAGTTGCAAGATAAACAGCCACTCGATATGTATAAAAACCGAGCAATACGACCAGAAATAATAGATTACCTACGATTTCAACAATAACATAAGCGTGGCCTAAGTTATTTAGGTTAATAATTGCCGCTCCCCAAGTAATGCCAAATAAAAAAGCATAGATCGATGACATTATTTTGTAATGCTGAAGTGTTTTTTTACGAGCAAAAAATAGCCAACCAAGGCTAAAGAGTAATGCTTGAATACCAAAATTTATCGTAGTTAGCACTAAATTAGTATTTGCTGTGTGAGTAAAGTCGATCCAAATAACAATGGTTACCAGCATTATCGTAATTAACGATATTTTAGAAGCCCAAATAAAGCCAAGGCGAAGATTGCTATATATTGTGTTGTCAATGCGTGTATCGAGTGATGAAAAATTCATGATTGAGATCCATGATTACTTGGAAGGAAATAGTGTCAATTCTTATGAGAAAGGCAAGCAATTTTTTTTAAATATTTTCTTAATGTGATAATAAATTTATTGACAATGTTCTTTAGAAATCACCTTGCATGCAAAATTTTGTGGCGGATCATAATCATCGTTCACAAGACAAACTGCTCGTTAATTAAATTGATCTCGATCAAGGTTTCTTTACGCTAGATCGCGCCTAATACCCCACATCTTGTTGCCGCTTATAAATAGAACACTATATTTTGTGTTTAAGTGACAGTGTCATTTTCTGTGAAGTTAGGAGCCTTGTGTGAATCCTGTAGTAATAAAGCGTGATGGTTGCCGTGTATCCTTTGATGTTTTACGCATTAAAGAGGCTGTTCTTGGAGCAGCTAATTCCATCAGCGATTCAGAGTGTCATACAATGGATGAGGCTTATGCTACATCGGTAGCTGAAGCGGTATTAGAGCAGTTTTTTGGCGCTGATAACGTAGATATTCATGCCATTCAAGAGGCCGTTGAAACACAACTTATGGCTGGCCCACACAAGGCTGTAGCGCGTGCGTATATTGAATATCGTCATGATCGTGATATTTCACGTGAGAAGAAAAGCCGTCTAAATAATGAGATCCGTGGTTTAATTGAGCAAAGTAATGCTTCGTTATTAAATGAAAATGCAAATAAAGACAGTAAAGTGATCCCAACCCAACGTGATCTCCTTGCTGGTATTGTTGCTAAGCATTATGCAACACAGCATTTACTACCACGTGATATTGTAAAAGCACACGAAAGCGGTGAAATTCACTATCATGATTTAGATTACTCTCCGTTTTTCCCAATGTTTAATTGTATGCTTATTGACCTTGACGGCATGTTAACGCATGGCTTTAAGATGGGTAATGCAGAAATTGATACTCCTAAATCAATTTCTACAGCAACAGCAGTAACAGCTCAAATTATTGCTCAAGTTGCGAGTCATATTTATGGTGGCACTACCATCAACCGTATTGATGAAGTGTTAGCACCTTATGTTAGCGTTAGTTATGCTAAGCATTTAGAAATTGCAACTGAATGGAACATTGCTGATCCTATTGCTTTTGCACAAGCTCGTACTCATAAAGAGTGTTACGATGCATTTCAATCACTAGAATATGAAGTAAATACGCTTCACACCGCGAATGGTCAAACACCTTTTGTAACTTTTGGCTTTGGTTTAGGCACATCGTGGGAATCGCGTTTAATTCAACAATCTATTCTTAAAAATCGTATTGCAGGTTTAGGTAAAAACCATAAAACAGCGGTATTCCCTAAGCTGGTTTTTGCTATTAAAGATGGTCTTAACCATAAACCTAATGATGCAAACTATGATATTAAACAATTGGCGTTAGAGTGTGCATCTAAGCGTATGTACCCTGATATTTTAAACTATGACAAATTAGTTGAAGTAACAGGTTCATTTAAAACCCCAATGGGCTGTCGTAGTTTCCTTGGCCCTTACGAAGAAAATGGTGAACTGATCCATGAAGGTCGTAATAACTTAGGTGTTGTCAGCATTAACTTGCCACGCATTGCGTTAGAAGCAAAAGGCGATGAAGCACGTTTCTTTGAAATTTTAGATGAACGTTTAGCACTATCTCGTCGTGCGCTTGATACTCGTATTACACGCCTAGAAGGTGTGAAAGCTCGTGTTGCTCCTATCCTTTATATGGAAGGTGCTTGTGGCGTACGTTTAAAAGAAGATGATGATGTATCAGAAATCTTTAAAAATGGTCGTGCCTCAATTTCACTCGGCTATATCGGTATTCACGAAACAGTGAATGCACTTTATGGTAATGATACCCATGTTTATGATAGTGAGACATTACGTCAAAAAGCAGAGGCTATTGTTCAGCGCTTGCGTGATGCAACGGATGCATGGAAAGAAGAGTCAGGCTATGGCTTTAGTCTTTACAGTACGCCAAGTGAAAATTTATGTAGTCGTTTTTGTGCGATTGACACTAAAGAGTTTGGTGTCGTTGATGGCGTGACAGATCGCGGTTTTTATACCAATAGCTTCCATTTGGATGTTGAGAAAAAAGTGAATCCATACGATAAGATTGACTTTGAAATGGCATACCCGAATATCGCGAATGGTGGTTTTATTTGTTATGGCGAATACCCAAATATTCAGCATAACCTTGAAGCATTAGAAAACGTATGGGATTACAGTTATACCCGCGTACCTTATTACGGAACTAATACACCGATTGATGAATGTTATGAGTGTGGTTTTACTGGTGAGTTTGACTGTACTAGTAAAGGCTTTACATGCCCTAAATGTGGTAATCATGAGCCATCAAAAGTGTCTGTAACCCGTCGCGTATGTGGTTACTTAGGTAGCCCTGATGCTCGTCCATTTAACTTCGGTAAACAAGAAGAAGTTAAACGTCGCGTTAAGCATATGTAATAACTATCGCTTACTTGATTGAGTTAAACATAGAAGAAGTGCTTTAGGGCACTTCTTTTGTTTTTAAATGTAGGTTGGTTTAATTGCTGGCATACGTTTTAATTAATAGAGATAACAATGAATTACCACAATTATTACCCTGTCGATATTGTTAATGGCCCTGGTACACGAGCAACATTGTTTGTCTCGGGTTGTGTTCATCAATGTAAAGGTTGTTATAACCAAAGCACATGGCGTTTAGATGCTGGACATCCGTTTACTCAACAGATGGAAGATCAAGTGATTAATGATCTTAACGATACACGTATTAAACGTCGTGGTTTATCACTGTCTGGTGGTGACCCATTGCATCCTCAAAATGTTGCGGCTGTTTTGAAATTGGTGCAGCGCGTACGTCGTGAGTGTGTAGGTAAAGATATTTGGCTATGGACCGGGTATTTATTGTCAGAACTGACTCTAGAGCAGCAGCAAATTGCTAATCTTATAGATGTGATGGTTGATGGAAAATATGAACAAGCGCAACGAAATCCTTCTTTGGTATGGAAAGGCAGTGAAAACCAGGTTATTCATTATTTTAATATCGACAACTAAATGTTGGTTGTTAAATAACCAATAAAATGACGGTACTTGAGTTATTTGTTGTTGGTATGTTTCTATTTTGTACGTTTACGTGTCGATTTTAAACTTATCCACTGTTTCTGTGCATAACTTTGGGAAAAATCGGTAAATGTTGATAAGTGATATTATGTCGTTGGTTTTTTTATACAAATTGAAATAACATTTGTTCAATATCTGCATTTTTTTCTACTTGGGATCGATTTTTAGACCAAAATTCTTGGCGTATTATTGAAAAGTGTTAATATTTAGTGTCAATTAATACTATTGGGTACAGTATTGATTTAGTGTAAGTATTCAGTATAGAAGCCGAAGATATTATGCCAATGTTTAAAGCAATGTCTCACTTATCTGCAAATAAATATCTTGTCGCAGTTTCCAATGTTTTTTTAATGGCATTGCCATTAGTCTTGATTTCAACATTCTGCGAACTGATTGCAATTACTTGTGAGTATTTTAAATTTAATGACTTTGGAAAAATAGCGCAAGAGGTTGGTCAAGCAACAAGGGTTATCATTCCTCTGCTGATTAATTTTTATTTAGCGACTTATTTATCTGCCGTTAAACGAATTCCAAAGAGTGCGGCGATAGCAACGTCATTAACGGTATTTTTTATCATTTCTTATCAATGGAATTTAATATCGCCATTAATTCCATTGCCGAATAGTTTTTTAGTATCACTGCTGTCAGCGTATGTTTCTTGTGAGGTTATTGCTAGACTAAAAAATATCAGAATATTTAGACTGAAATCGAATCAGTCATTTATTGATATTTCGATGAGTATGTTAGCTGGCTCTATCGTTACTATATTGGCTGCGTTATCGATAAGTTTCTTGTTTCGTAAAGTGTTTGAACAAGTATCGTCATTCTTCTCTTGGTCATTAATTCCTCGTTTAGATCCTACTTCATTTTTCGATGGTCTCATTTATGAAGTATTGCGGGGTTTATTATGGTCAATAGGGATTAATGGTCATAATATTCTCCATACTTATAAAGTTGAACTCTATAATATTACTAGAACAAATATAACTGAATGGCATAACTATGGTGTTGATTTAAATATACTAAGTACTAATTTTTATGATTTTTTTACCGGTATTGGCGGCAGTGGCAATATGTTAAGCTTAGTTATTTGCATGTTGTTATTTGCTAAAAGTAAAGGCTATAAAATATTAGCAAAATCAGCATTTATACTGTGTGTTTTCAATGTTAATGAGCCTATTTTATATGGTATTCCTGTTATTTTTAACCCGATTATGATTATTCCATTTTTAGTCGTTCCTGCGGTAAGTTTTGTTATTGCTTATGGTGCTATTTATTTCGGGGTCGTTCCACCGTTAAGTGAAATTCATAGTTGGTTAATGCCGCCCTTTATTAGTGGCTATATGGTAACAGGAGGAGCTATATCTGGTGTGATATTACAAATATTAATAGTTCTCACTGGTATTGTTATATATATGCCATTTTTTAAGCTAATGGATAAACGAAGTTTAGGTATCGGTGTTTCTGATATATTATCAAATCGGTTATTTACCAGCGATGAAATTGAATCAAAAACACGTTTAACCAGCTTTATACCATCACTGCATAATAATCTTATTTCTCAGAGGAAGATTGAAAAACTTCAAAATAGTGGTGAGTTTATTTTGTATTTTCAGCCGCAAGTAAATATTGAAAATAGTCGTATTGTTGGTTGTGAGGTTTTACTACGTTTTAAAAATAATAAAGATGAAATATTACCACCAACATTCATTGATGACTTTAATCAATTAGGCTTGATGCCAGAACTTGATTTTTGGGTATTAGATAAAGCCATAAAATCAGCTGAACGTTTTATTGTGGTTAATCCTGACTTTGTGATATCGATTAACATTTCACCAAGTACTGTTTTGTCAAAGAATTTCGTTAATATAGTAAAAAAACGTATTATTGAGAGCACATTATCTTTTCATCATATAGAACTTGAGTTTACCGAAGAGTTATTGATTCGTGATGAGAAAAAGATTACTGAGATCATTACTGAATTACAATATTTGGGTATTTCTGTCGCTTTAGATGATTTTGGTACTGGTTACTCATCATTGGCTTATTTATCTCGTTTTGAGTTTAATAAGGTGAAGATTGATCGCTCTTTAGTTTTGAATCTAGATACGCAACGCGGAAGAGAATTATTTAAGATTGCGGTTCAATTAGGTAAAATCATCGATGCCGATATTGTGGTAGAAGGTGTTGAACAACAGCCTGAGTTAGATTTTATTGCTTCACTAGGTGTGCGTTATATTCAAGGTTTTTATTTTTATAAGCCAATGGCAGAAGATGTATTGTTTCAACGTGGTTTGTTAACGTCGCAGAAGGGTGAAGTGGTTGATAATTAACATCCACGAAAGTAAATCGTTATTCACAATACGGTTCTACTTCCATATTGAGCGCTTATACGGTAAATTCGCTCTCCTTTTATGCTCTATTGGGGACGTTATGTCACGTACTATTGTTTATACCTATAAAGAAGAAGAGAAGCGTTTAATTTTCTCTTTTGATATACACCGTAACATTCATGAAGCGGTAGCGGCTGCTGAAGGTATCGACTTAACGGCCTTTTTAAAAATGGAACAACAAGTCGAAGCTGTATCAACGTGTAGTAAAGCTGGACGTGAATATCGTGATAGCTATTTCCGCAAGTTAGGCTTTGGTAAGATTGCACTTGCAAAGAAAGAAAACCGCGGCGTCGGTGAGAAATAAATGATTTATAAAAAGCTGACCATGAGTCAGCTTTTTTATTGCTCGTATTTCAAGTGTGTTTCGTTAGTCTAATTCGTTATATTTTTTAGCAGAGCCGTAGCATTTATCAATCGGATATTTCGTGGCGTTTTGCTGCATCTTTTGTTGGCATGCCTGCATTACGTCAATGTCACATTTATCCGCTAAGCGTAATAAATACATCATCACATCAGCAATTTCTTCACTCACATGTTGTTTTTTCTCTGCTGATAACTGCTGGCTTTGTGCTGGTGTTAACCACTGGAAAATTTCTGTTAATTCTCCTACTTCACCACTAAGCGCCATCACTAAATTTTTTGGTGAGTGAAATTGTTCCCAATCTCGTTGTTGGGCAAATTCAGTGAGAGCTGATTGTAATTGTTTGATGTCTGAATCAGGGATAGAGGTGGTCATTATGATCATCGATATTGTAAGTTTTGTAATAGCATAAACGTAAACATCGTTAGAAACACGATGTTTACGTTAGGGATTAAAACTGATGGATGTTTAATGAGTGGCGATTGTTGTTTTTTTATGTCGTGAAAGTGATGGTAATGCTTCTAGCGTACAAAAGATCAAACCTAACCAAATCAGGCTAAAACTAATGGCTTTAGTATGATCAAAAACCTCACCAAATAAGAATACAGCTAATAAAAATTGTAAACTTGGTTCAATATATTGCATTAATCCGACCATAGTCAGGCTAGTGCGATTTAATGCTAAGGCAAAAAAGATTAATGGTGCTACAGTAACTGGAGCTGCGCCTGCATATAATAAAAAGGTATTTGTGCCTGAAGACAGTGCAACACTATCACCATTAAAATATAGCCATATCATATAGATAAGTGCAAATGGTGTCAGGAGTGCAGCCTCAATCATGACCGAAGTCAGTGCATCATATTTGATGTATTTTTTGGTTAAGCCATAGACAGCAAAAAAACTGCCCATAATTAAAGATAACCAAGGTAATTGGCCGTATTGCCATACTTGATAACCAATACCTAGAATAGCTAAAATAACGGCAAGCATTTGTGCTTTAGTGAGTTTCTCTTTTAAGAAAAACATCGCGAGAGCAATGGCAAACAAAGGATTAATAAAGTAGCCTAAACTAGCTGCTAATACTTGGTCATGAGTGATTGCCCATGTGAAGGCATACCATGACACACTCATGATCACACCGGCAAAACCGCACATGGCTAATGATTTTTTATCCGCTAGAATATCTTTAATTACAGGAATAGGTTGGCGAAGTAACACCATCACAATTAACATGACAGGCACAGAAAATATAAGCCGTAATGCAAGCAATTCATTAGTATTTGCTTGAGGTAAATATTGGTAATAAAGCGGTAATATTCCCCATAGAACGAATGAGAATGCAGCAAGCATGTTACCTGCTCGATGTGATTGCATGTTAACACCTAATGATAGAAAGTGGTTATCGGTCTCAATATCATTGCAATATCGAGAAGCAGTTTTGATGAATGATCAAAAGTGGCACTCAAAGCCTTGGATACCATCCTGGTGTGAAGAGATAACATTCGCGGCTATTTTGTCATTGTATTTTTATAAGTCAATATGCGCTGTGAAGAAAAATAATAGTGAAACTTTTCATTTTATTGGGGGTATACATTCTGCGATTACTAAATAATAATGCTGTTAAGGTGTTTTTTTTGATAAAATATCTAAGTAGAGTAAAGGTTGATATATTTAACCGATAAATTCATGTTATGGCATTTTAATTGAGAGAAGATAATGACTAAATTAACTGCAGATATCCAAGCAAATAAAGCTTTATTCGTAACAGAAACACAAGCAACGCGTGTTGTTTGGAGTCTTCGTAACGAAGAGGGTGATTGGTTGTCTGTTGCCTCTTCTGAATTTGAAGACTCTGAAGTAATGCCATTTTGGTCAAGTGAAGCTGATGCTAAAGTGCAGTGTGCTGATGAGTGGGCAGAATTCCAACCAAGTGAATTACCATTAGATATCTTTCTTGAAGATTGGATGCTTACTCTAGTTGAAGATGGTGTTTTAGTCGGTTTGAACTGGAATGAATCACTTGAAGGCGTAGAATTAGAGCCTTCAGAAGTGGCTAAACTTTACCTATAATTGCTTTATTTAATATAAAATTGCCCCTGTGAATAATAATCAATATTCATGTTATTATTATCATAGGGTTTATGTTGTTGATAATAAAGATAATTACACCTCTATGTGAATTAGCTCTAAGATTGATAATACAAATGTTAAATATCTCGTATTTAGTACGGAAAGATTTACAGTAAGAGTAGATGACATTTCATCATGTTTGTCTCTTCTATTGTGTTAATTTGGCTTACGCTTGGGCGTAAGCTTTTTTTTGTTTTTTTTTCGTTGTAATGTATCCAATTGTTTATATAAAAGTGTTTTTTTATTCTTTAATGGTATGATTATTCGTGTGTTATCAAATGTATTTGATAATAAGAACGTCAACACTTGAATCAACACCACAGTTATTGGCTGTAATCTAGGTTAGTATATTATGTGTATTGATAATATTTAGTTGATTGTATCGAGTATATTTATTTCTATCGAAGGATTGCAGGGTAAATCGTGAAGAACGGATTTTTTATAAAAAAAACAATATTGCAGATATTAGTTCTATTATCAGTAGTTGGGTGCTCATCCTCTTCCGTAAATGATACGGTAACTAAAAAGCCGTTAACGCCGATTCCGAAACAGACAGCAGCACAGCCACTACCCGTAAATAATGGTATGTTTGATGGTGTTTATCATAATTGGAAAGGCACTCCATATCGTTACGGTGGTTCATCAAAAAAAGGGATTGATTGTTCGGCTTTTGTGCAGGTTGGATACTCAAGTGTTTATCAGAAAATGCTTCCTAGAACGACATTAGAGTTGGTCAAAAAAGGCAAGCAAGTTAAACGTCATACCGCCAAGGAAGGAGATTTAGTTTTTTTTCGAACTGGGCGTAATTCACGCCACGTAGGGATTTACTTAGGCAATTCAGAGTTTCTACATGCATCTCAATCAAAAGGGGTTATTATTTCACGATTAGATAATCCTTATTGGAAGCGGCATTTTTGGCAAATACGTCGATTAGATAAATATTAAAAACAAACCCAGCTAAATAGCTGGGTTTTTTTATTATTTCATATCAACCCATGCTAAACGGGCCAATAATCCGGGTGGGGTGACTAATCCTGCGGTAGTATTTTGAATTTTACCATCTTTGATAATTAAAATAGTCGGTGCTCGTGAGAGTTTCCACTCTTGAGTTAGCCGATTGCTATTATCATTGACAACAGGGAAGTCATAGCCTTTCATATTTAAATAAGCATGTAAGCGACGATCATCCCCTGACCGCATTGCGATGGTTACTATTTTAGTATTTAGCCATGATTGGTTATTTAGCCAATTAATCATCGGTGATACAACTTTACAACTGCCACACCATGTTGCCCATACATACACAAGAACGGTTTGATCATAACTGTCTTTAAAGATATTGATTTTTTGGCCATCAAGAGTAGTAAAGGCTGGTTGAGTCGCTGATATTTGCATTTGATTTAAATGACGGTTGCGCCATGCTTCTAATGCTGTCGAGGCAACCATAAACATGATTATAAAAATAACAATGCTTTTGAGCCATCCTCGCCACTTATGGCGAGGTGTTTTATTGGTGTTAACTGACATTATTTTCCTGCTTTTTTGAGTGCGTTAAGTACGCTATCGCTAGATAAAATCACTGGTAACTCAATACCTTTTGGTGCATTAGGGCCGTAAACAATATTAAATGGCACTCCAAAACGGCCATGAGACTGTAAAAAGCCAGTCACATAATCAGACGGTTTGGTCCAATCACCACGCATTAAGACAATATTTTTATTATCCAAAGCAGAATAAACAGGTTGCTGTAAAATAACGCCCATTTTGTTAGCTTTACAAGTAATACACCATTGAGCTGTAACATCGACAAATACCGTTTTACCTTGTGCTACTTCTGTGGCGATTTTCGCGGTATCTAATGGAATCCAATGATGATCTGCTGGCAGAGGGGTCGCCCATTTATCAGCGGTAAGACTGCCTGTAAATAAACTTGCCCCAGCACCAAGTAACATTACAGTTAAGGTAATAATGACAGTTTTACGACCTTTTTTACGGCCTAATAACCATAAAATAGTGACTAAGATAAGTGCACCTAATCCCCACACGATGGTTGCATCAAAGAAACTGGTCATTAAGCTTAGTAACCATACTGAGGTTGCAAGCATCATTAAGCCAAACAGTGTCTTAACACGATCCATCCATAGTCCTGGTTTCGGCATTAATGTCGCGAGTTGTGGGAAAACGGCAATTAATAACCAAGGTGCAGCCATGCCAATCGCAAGCGCCGTGAAAATAGCAAATAAGGTCACTAAATCTGCGCCAAGTGCAAACGCAACAGCAGTGCCTAAGAACGGTGCACTACAAGGCGTTGCGAGTAAAGTTGCAAACATACCTTGAATGAAATGGCCTAAGTGAGAGTTATCTCCTTTGGTTGCTAACCAGGTATTGGTATTGCTGGAAAGACGAATTTCAAACAAGCCCAGCATATTGGCACCAAATAGTACCGTAATTGCCACCATTGCAGCGATAAACCATGGGCTTTGGAATTGAATCCCCCACCCAAGTGCTTGGCCTGAGACTTTCATTGCTGTAAGAAAGGTTGCTAATAGCCAAAATGAAACAATGATCCCAGCGGCAGAGGCTAAAAATTGGGTACGAATCTGACGACGTGCTAGCCCTTGAGCTGAGATAACACTGCTTAGTTTCATTCCTAATACCGGTAATACACATGGCATAATATTAAGAATTAAGCCACCTAATAAGGCTAATCCAATAATTTTTACGAGGTTGCCACTGGTACTTGGAATGTTAACTGGCGTATCTGTCGCCTTTGCTGTCATTTCAACCGCAGTATCATGATCGCCGATGGTGACATGCAGCGGTTGTCCTATTAATTTGGGGGTGCCAAACCAACTAGTAACAGGCAGTGTTGCGTAAAGCGTATTGCCTTTTATGGTTGTGGTTGGTTTTAGAAATGAGGTGTCTTTAGCGGCTTGGGTATTACCATCAATGATCACGTCGGGTTGTTGCCATCCCATGGTGTTGGTTGCAACAACCGTTACTTTCTTTTCAGCTTTATTATAAGAGACGGTGTCTAAGGTTACATTTGGAGACGGTTTTGGTACCTGACTTTCACCTTTGTTATACAAAAACATCGCTTCTGTCGATGGCATTAGCTTACTTGGAATAAAATCGAATGAAAGCTCGTAATCAGTGAGTACACAAATGCTGGTACATGATGACATGGTTAATTTACCAGCAAGGAATACTGGCTTATTCATATCTTTAACATGAATCGAAAGAGGGAAGATGACATCGTGCTTGTAACCTAACGTTTCAACACCTAAAAATTCATAACGTTTAGGTAACGGCCACTGCCAATCCACTTTAGCAATGTTAGATGACATATTCCAATCAATAGAAGGTGCAACACCTCCTTCACCTGGTGACCGCCAATAGGTTTTCCAATCAGTATCAAGTTTTACTTCAAGTAGCCCCTGAACAGTCTGTTTCGCCAAATCTTGTTGACCAGTAAGCATCAGCCTAACTTCAACAGGTGGATGCTGAGGATTTTTAACCCATCCCGTCGTATATTGAGGTGTGGCTGCGGCAATTGATGAAAAGGTAAGTCCAAACCCGGTAACGAGTAAGGTAAAGGTTAAATAAAGATACTGGTATAACGTTTTCAATCTAGAGCTCCATGAAAACAACGTACAAAATGACAGTATTTAACGTTGTTCAATATATGATTCTTTATGGTTGGCCAAGGTACTATTTATAACGGGTACTATTTACGTATAAAAGCGAGCAGCATTTATAACATTACTCATAAGACCGCCATTGAATAGATCTTATTGCATTAAAAATAACGATAGCTGTATTGTCGGTAATTTATGGCGTTAGAACAAGTCAGACGCGGGGTAAAAGGCAACGGTTATGTCATTTTAAAGTTATAAGATATAACGCGGCTATACTTTTCTGAACAGTTGCTTGATACGCGTCCTAAAGTTGGGCTTATTATGATTTTTTCCTAAGTAGTATGATTGCATAAATTGGCATCTTAGTGACTCAACATCAGTGCTAAACTGAGACGATAATTGGTCGTGTTCATCATTAATGATAATACGACTTAGGGTTTCTGCTTGTTCATTGCTGTAACTGTAATCGATGTTACAAGCACCTTGCACCATTAACCATAAATGAGTAAGGGCAATGAGATAGTGTTGATCTTGGTTGGTGAAACTGTTGGCATGATCACCTAGTGTGTTATCAAAAACAGCTTGCATTTTTATAGCGGTAGTTCGTTGATGTAACCACTGTTGATGTGCTTGCTGGTGGTGTAAAGTCATAAAACCAAGTAATAAATCTAATAACGAGCTATCTGGTCGTTGTAATCGAACACGATCGAAATGGGCTGATGATGTTGCAATAAATTGCTCTAATTGCTGTTGGGTAGATGTATCAACAGATAAATTGGCAATGCCAAGTAATAATAATTGTTGTTTTAGTTGTGACATGTCTATTGCGTCTTATGTATTAATAGTGAAAGTGCAGTATGGGCGCAAGGTGCAATGAAATAGATTTAAATTAGGTATGTAATTCATTGGTTTTTATAAATATAAACTATAAAAATGGTCACTGATATAGTCATTTCATTTTAAGTGCAGCTACTATTAGGCTAATGATTATGTTGTTGTGACCCTGTTAGGAATAAAAACGGGTAAAAGCAGAATTATCACGTGAAAACTTATTGCTTAATGACATGAATAAAAAATCTTATATGGCTAATTTGTGGTAATATATAGCAAGATGGCACTAAAAAATAGCCATCTAATGATGGTATTATCATCGTTATTAGCACTGATTCAGGTCAATTCAGTGCTCAGTTTTGTTAATGACTTCCTTATTTATAGATAACCGTTTAAATCGAGTACAGACAGCTATGTATAACCTGCAATTATTGATGTCAGTTATATGTGGTTTATTTCTGTAAGCTGTTTAGGTTAGCTATTAAGGATGTTTGGGTTATTGTAATGATAAATAAAGAAACAATTGTGAATAAAAATAATAAATTTATTGTTGGTTGGCGCGAAGTTGCCGCTTTACCTGATCTTGGTGTTGATGATATTCATGTGAAGATTGACACAGGTGCTCGTAGTTCTTGTCTTCACACATTCAAAATTGAAGAATTTACCCAAAATGATGAATTATGGGTGAAATTTTGGCTACACCCTATCCACAATAATACCGATATTGAACAGGTTTGTATGGCTAAAGTTGCTGACAAACGTGTTGTAAGAAACTCAGGCGGTGATGAACAATTACGCTACTTTATTGTTTCAACTATTGATTTTAATGGCCAACAATGGCCAATAGAAATATCGTTAACGAGTCGTGATAACATGGCATTTCGTATGTTGCTTGGACGAACCGCTATGCATGGTCGTATCATTGTAGATCCAGAAGCTTCTTACCTAATTCAAACCAAGGAAAAATAATAGTAATGAAAATCGGTATCTTATCTCGTAATCAGTCATTGTATTCAACGTCTCGCCTTATTGAAGCGGCAGAGCAACGTGGCCATGAAATCAAGGTGATTGATGCACTTCGTTGCTATATGAACATTAACTCGCAAAAGCCATCAATTCACTTTAAAGGTGAAGATTTAGTGGATTTTGATGCAGTTATCCCTCGTATTGGCGCATCAGTAACATTTTACGGCACAGCGGTATTACGTCAGTTTGAAATGATGGGCGTTTATACAGTGAATGAATCGGTTGCGATCAGTCGTTCTCGCGATAAATTACGTTCAATGCAGCTATTATCACGCAAATGTATTGGTATGCCTGTAACGGGTTTTGCAAGCAAGCCTGATGATGTTAAAGATCTCCTTGATATGGTAGGCGGTGCGCCAGTTGTTATTAAACTGCTAGAAGGCACACAAGGTATTGGTGTTGTGCTTGCTGAAACGCGTAAAGCGGCTGAAAGTGTTATCGAAGCATTCATGGGCTTAAAAGCTAATATCATGGTGCAGGAATACATAAAAGAAGCAGGCGGTGCAGATATTCGTTGTTTCGTGATTGGTGATAAAGTGATCGCGGCAATGAAACGTCAAGGTGCCGAAGGTGAATTCCGTTCTAATCTTCACCGTGGTGGCAGTGCTGCTTTGGTTAAGATCACGCCAGAAGAGCGTAAAACAGCCGTAGCTGCAGCGAAGATCATGGGTCTTGGTGTCGCGGGTGTTGATTTACTGCGTTCTGATCGTGGTCCACTAGTGATGGAAGTTAACTCATCACCTGGTTTAGAAGGTATTGAGAAGGCAACCGGTAAAGATATTGCTGGTATGATCATCGAATATATCGAAAAGAATGCATCGAAAAAACCAACTACACGCGGACGTGGTTAATAGAACGCGTTTTTGATTAGGTAAATAAAAAGGCGTTCATTGAACGCCTTTTTTATTTGTTATTATAGTTAATTAAAGCTGGTTTTCGATAGGTAGTACGCCTGCAGCCCAAGCTCCCATTTTCAACCACATGCTACTGTCTGGCTCAGAGGTATATTGCTTACCCGTTACGTCGTCATTCCATATAATGTCGCCGTTCTCATCAAGCGATAAACGGTAAGCTTCTTTTAGCATTGAGTCACTGATCTGGTTATATACTTGGCCAGAAAATGCCGGTGAATCAACAATTACACCTAGCTCTGTATTTAAATATGCTGAACGAGGATCAAAGTTAAATGAACCAACAAAAATTTTAGACTTATCAAGAATAAACGTTTTCGCATGTAGGCTAGTACGCGAGTGACTTAGCCATTTATGTTTTGTTTTCTGCCCTGGATCAACTTTCACTTCATATAGCTTAACCCCACCTTTGAGCATGATTTTACGGTATTTTGCATACCAGCCATGCACTGCAAATACATCATTAGATGCAAGCGAGTTAGTGACGATAGTAATGTTTTTACCGCTTTTAGCTGCTTGTGCTAACTCTTTTGCGCCTTCTTCGGTGGGTACGAAGTAAGGAGAGACAAGAAAGAAGTCGTGATCTGCTTTTGCAATCATTTCAGATAGCTTATGCAGTAATAGATCGTCCTTGCTGTTAGCTACTTTGTAAGGTGTATCGTATAGCAGCTCTGCATCTGTCCAGAATAACGGCAGAGTTTGATTGATTAATTGTTTAACCATCGAATGGTTTTTCAATGAGCGCGCGTAATCCGTTGTCATGTATTTAAGCTGCGCTTGTTTCCATTGTGTAAGCTGCTTTGGTGTTGGCTTATGGGCTGAACTGACAAGCGCTTCAATCGGGGTTGCTGGTTTGCTGTTCCAGTATTCATCAAACTGACGTGAAACTTGAGGAATTATTTTCCCCATCATTAATAAGTCAAAATCGCCAAATTCAACGTTATTATTAGCTGAAAAATATTCATCACCAATATTACGTCCACCGGTAATTGCAAATACACCATCAGCAATGATGGATTTATTATGCATACGACGGTTAAGCCGCTCAAAGTCAGTCAAAAAGCTAAGAGGTTTAAAACTGCGATTACCAAAAGGGTTAAATAAGCGTACTTCGACGTTAGGGTGCGCAGAAAGGCTCGCTAAGGCTTGGTCATCACGATTTTGCATATCATCAAGTAATAGACGTACTCGCACACCACGCTCTGCCGCTTGATATAAATACCATGTTAGTAGGTTACTGGTCGCATCATCACGGTAGATATAATATTGCACATCGATAGTTTTTTGTGCGCCTTCAATAACAGCTAAGCGAGCAAGAAGTGCTGCTTGACCGTCACCAAGTGGGTAAAAACCTGTTTTATTGGGATTTGCTTGAGTATAAGGTCGCGTATGTTGATAAAACGGAGTGGTGAAGTTATCAACATTACTGTAAGTCGATGTTTTTGAGGTCGATAGTGGCTGTGCACATCCAACTAATGTTAGCGCGCTAGTTGCAATCAGTGAGTGCGTAAATAATTGTTTGAAACGATTAAAAGTAATCATTATAAAAATTAAGTCTGAAAAAAGTGCCGCGATTTTACCTGTAATTATATATTTGTGCTTTAGATAAATAATGAAATAGGTATTTTTGATTACGACGTATGTTTATTTGGAATAATTGGTATTTTTCATGTCATTGTTGACACTTTTTCAGTGAAAAAAGCCCAAAATAACATCAATATTTTGGGCTTTTACATATTAAGCAACACATTGAATTGAATAATTAACTGGTTACAATATCAGTACCATGCCATTGATAATGGTTATTCGGTTTCTTACTCACAATACCTTGGGTTAATAACTCATGGAAAATCGTATCGACTTCGTCAGTGGTAAGTTTCAGCAATTGACTTACTGCCCGTTTACTGCAATTAACTTGGTTTTTAGAGAGCGCTTCAACAGCTTGTTCATAAGCTGTTTTCGGTGTCTCAGGTTCGGCTTCTTCAACAATAATTTCATCTTCATCATTAACATCGGTAATCGATGAGATGCCAACAGCAGAGGGATCAAAATGCGTTAATAGCTGAGGTTGATCTTGCATATTGTAGCCGTTCACTGACAGTAATTGCTGGCGCTTAAATTGGTAGCGAAAACGGTTTTCCTCACCAATCAAACCAACAAAAAAAGCAGCGAAGAAATCAAGCAATACGGACAAGAAAATAACCAAACCAAGCTGAGCGGCTTGATTGCTGACATTGAACGTTGTCGCCAAACTATCAATTAATCCAAGTACCGAACCCTGACCTACAACTGGCGTTGTATCACGCTCAATAGCAATTTGTTGCTGTTGTTTACGTAGTTGTTCGTTTTCTTTTTGAATGCGAGTTACACCTGAAGCTATGCGCTCCATTTGGATATATTTCTCAGCCGCAACATTATTGAGATCAATTTGCTTTTCAATAGCTTGAATTTGCATATTAAAGGCATTGATCTTACTTTGTTGAACGTTTGCTTCACTGTGTGCTTTGTTGGTCGCACTATTGATGCCACCGACAGAGCCACCAATAGAAATTGCAGCTAACACGGCATAAAACGTAAAAGCGGTGAAGGTGCCAGTGTAATTTCGACGTGCTTTGCGTTCTCCAACTTCATACCACGCAAAGAATTTACCCAATTCAAAAATGACAGCCAAGCCGCCAAAGAGGAATTTCATCAGTGGGTCATCATCAATAGATAAAAACAACAACAGTGAGAACACGATTGATGCAAGAATAGCGGCACCAGTGAAGCTATAAACACTCCACATGGCGAAAATCCCTTTAGGGGAGCGTACTGGTATATTTTGGTTGAAATGCATAAAAATGTCTAAGTAAGGAGCATTTGTTCAGCTGGTCGCATTATAGCGACAAGCATATAAAAGATGGCTAGGATACAGTAAAACCTTTGTTAACCCCTTATAAAAAGTGATGCTCAAAAACCTTGTGAGGTTAATTTATACAGTATTGATAACATTGCTTAAATAACGCGCCGAAAGTGTAAAATAAAAAATCATTATTAATAAATTCTAACATATCTGTATATCAGTATATTTAATCTTATCGATAGTTAATAAATAACCATAGTTTGGCCGTGGTTATTTAAAGGCGGTTTAAGATGAGATCTATAATGAGTTGATAATATATATAACGATTTGATCAATTAATATTCGTTTCATGTGAGTGTTATATTTGATGTGATGAATAAAGTTTGCTGAACATCAAGTGCCTATTTTGTGTCTACACTTAAAGGTAATTATTCTAACGAGATGTATGCCTTTATGTTTTATGCCAGTTGTCATCAACGTCAAGATCAAGCACAAAACGTCAATGATATTGCTTTTTTTGAGCAACCGTTACCCAAGAATATGATTTTGCATTCAACATTTGTTTATATCGAGGAGGGCTATTTTCAGTGTTTATGGGAAGCGAGTGATATTGATATAATTCAACAATATATTACAACGACATTAGGGGATGTATGTTTACATGACTATTATAGCGTTGATCCGATAACAGCTATTGCATAATCGATTCATTGGCCATAGTAATGCGTGGTCTGATATATAAAATAGAAATAAGCTTTTGTTATGTAAGTGTTTGTACTTTGTTGTGTTTTGTGGGCGAGGTTACTCTTGTGTGATTGTGGTCACTAGGTATGTGCATAAACAGTGATATTTAGCGCAAAAATATATCTTATTAACAATACTATTTACACCATAAACAAATTTTAACAATATAACTTATGGTGTGAGTAATGAATAAAAATCCTATTGGTGTAGCAATGCTAATTGCAGGTTTATGTGCAAGTTCGTTGGCTATTGCGGCTGATGACTTACCTAATATCAAAATATTAGCTACAGGTGGAACAATCGCTGGCGCGGGTCAGTCAGCAACAGAATCTGCTTATACATCTGGTCAAGTTGGAGTTGATTCATTAATTAAAGCAGTACCTGCAATGACTAATATTGCAGATATAACCGGTGAGCAAGTGGTTAATATTGGCTCTCAAGATATGAATGACCAAGTATGGCTGAAGTTATCTAAGCGTATTAATCAATTACTTGCCCAAGATGATGTTGACGGTGTTGTGGTCACACACGGTACTGATACCATGGAAGAAACAGCTTATTTCCTTGACCTTACCGTTAAAAGTGATAAACCAGTGGTGCTTGTTGGGTCTATGCGTCCATCTACAGCTGTTAGTGCCGATGGCCCTGCTAATTTATATAATGCTGTTATTACCGCAGCTGATGAAGATTCAAAAGGGCGTGGTGTATTGTTGGCAATGAACGATACAGTATTAGATGCACGAGATGTCACCAAAACCAATACCACAGCTGTTGATACTTTCCAATCGCCAAACTTTGGACCGCTAGGCTATATTCACAATAACGATGTTATCTACCAACGTGCGCCAGAGCGTCATCATACGACAGCTACGCATTTTGATGTATCTAAATTAACCAGTCTACCTAAGGTGGGGATTGTTTATAATTATTCAAATGCGTCGTCATTGCCGGTGACAGCGTTAGTTAACGCAAAATTTGATGGTATTGTCAGTGCTGGAGTTGGTAACGGGAATATGTATAACGCTATTTTTGATGAATTAGCAAAGGCAAGTAAAAACGGCACTTTGGTTGTGCGTAGTTCTCGAGTGCCAACAGGATCAACGACATTAGCGGCAGAAGTCGATGATGCAAAATATGGTTTTGTTGCAGCGGGTACACTTAATCCACAAAAAGCGCGGGTTTTATTAATGCTGTCGTTAACTCAAACCAAAAATTATCAAGAAGTTCAACAGATGTTTAAGTATTACTAAGTGTATTAATAAGCAAAAAAACACAACAAGACATATATCTGTCTTGTTGTGTTTTATGCGTAATGTGAAGCCACTATTATTTAGTGCTTGCTTCTACGTCTTTAATTGCTTTAGCTAACGCATCAGGGTTGTAGCCATTAATAATATGGATATTATCTGCGGTGATGTTGTTGCTTGGCATAACAATCAGTGCTGGTGTACCTTGAAAGCCGAGCTTGCTAAATAACTCAAAGTTATTCATAAAGGTATTGTTAGCATTAAATTTAGATACATCAACCCCAACGCTGGTGGCGATAGTGTTGATATCTTGTTTGGTTAACTTACCTTCATCTTTACCTGTTGCAAATACAGCATTGTGGTATTTGGCATAAGTAGCCCCACCTTTTTGCTGGTAGATCCAATTACCCATATCAGCGGCATATTTTGAAGCTTCCCAACGCGATGCGAAAATAGGTGTTTCTTTAAAGATGAATTTCACCTCTGGGTTTTTAGCTTCTAATTGTTTGACGGTATCAGCAATTTTAGAACAGTACATGCATTGGTAATCAAAGAACTCGATCACATTGACTTTTGCATCTTTAGGACCGATAAATGGTGTTGTTTTATCTTTTAGAAGTTGATCAGCATTGGCAATAACAGCTTGTTTAGCGTCATTTTGTTGCGCTTGCATTTGTTGTTGTTGCAATGTCTGTGAAGCTTTTACTAATACTTCAGGGTGGTTAATAATATATTGGCTGGCAATTTGTTCAATTTGTGCTTTTTGTTGAGCCGTAAACTCGCCATTGTTATTAACTGTCGTTGTTTCATTACAGCCGGTAAGTAATGCACCTAGCATAATAGGTAGAAGCAATTTTTTCATTTTATTATCAATCACTATAAATATTTATTGGGTTAGAGTAATAATAGAATAAATTAGTTCAATCTGTTTCAGTAAAATGTTAGTTCTTAATAATTATAATAACGCGTATGACTATTGTTTTATAAACATATAAATTATAAATGTAACTTGGGTGTATTATTTTGCATTTGCTTTTTATAGATCTTATATTCCAAAAAAATAATGGTTCAATGTGATAATTGTCACTTTATCTGAAGTGATGAATAGTTAAATTATTAATTCAATTTTTTTGATGATTTATTCTAAAATGAAAAAGACATTTACTGCGATTACGCTTTCCTCTTTATTGGCTTTAAGTCTTGTTTCTAGTTCTGCAATGGCAGAGCCAAAAGTACCAGCAACAGAAACAGGTTACAGTACTATTCAGTTAACTCAAATGGGTCAACCTAAGAGTGTGCACTGGGTTACTGTTGATCAAATTGCTCAGCAGCTTAAGGGTAAACCACCAATGGCTGTTGGTTTTGATATTGATGATACAGTATTATTTAGTTCTCCTGGTTTCTATCGCGGTAAACAAGTTTTCTCTCCAAACAGTTTTAGCTATTTAAAAAATCAGAAATTCTGGGATAAAATGAATTGTGATTGGGATAAGTTCAGTATTCCTAAGAAAATAGGTAAAGAATTGATCGCGATGCACCAAAAACGTGGCGATGATATTTACTTTATTACTGGTCGCGATCCATCTAAATGTGAAATTACAACCCAATATTTAAAAGATGTCTTTGGCATTAAAAATATGCACAAAGTTATTTTTGCAGGTTCAAGTAAAACAACCAATACTAAAACGCCATATATAAAAGCAGATAACATTAAAGTGTATTATGGTGACTCAGATGGTGATATTACCGCAGCACGTGCTGCTGGTGCTGTTGGTATTCGTGTAATGCGTGCCGCAAACTCAACTAACCGTCCAATTGCTAAAAATGGAATTTATGGTGAAGAGGTTGTTGTAAATTCTCAGTATTAATTACAAATTTTAAATGTAGTTTAGTGAATATAAAAATGCTCAATCTATGAATAATAGGTTGAGCATTTTTTATATAGCATATTAATTAATATACCTTCGGGTGTTTGGGTTTTTTCTTACAAGTACCATTATAAAATTTCTTTAAATCACAGCTTGTGCCTTGCTTATTAAAGTGACAATTAGAGCCAATTGCTGTGCCTTTATGCTTTACGCAGTATTTGATCCATTTCTCTTGTTTTGGTTTTGATGATGAACACTGACCCTTCTGAAACGCCCATTCATCGCACATCTTTCCGCTAGGTAAACGGCAATAACCTTGACCATCAACAAGCACTGATTTACCGCCATGGTTAACACAGTAAATAGAAGCGGGGTTACCGTGAGGCATTGCAAAAGCAGAACTTGAAACGATTAGTGATACTAAAAATAGTAATTTTTTCATGGAATAACCTCGATGTTGTTTGTGAATCAATAACAATGCATCGATCATAATTAAAAACACCGTTCAAATGTCAGTGGAATGCAAGCTTTGTAAATAGCATTAATGGATTGTGGTTATTTGTTAATGGAATCAGCCGTGTATCAACAGAAAGAAATTAATAACGATAGAATACAAGTGAGTGTTTACTTGTAGATTGGACTGATTTGAGCAATCTATGTGGTAATATAAGATTAATATAAATACAGTGTTGAAGGGGTAAATATCGATGCTAGTGATTTCTAATTCAGTCACCTTAGGTGATTGGGAGATTGAATTAACCGCAATTCGAGCTCAAGGTGCGGGTGGGCAAAATGTTAATAAAGTATCAAGTGCTATCCACCTACGGTTTGATATAAATCGTTCATCACTGCCTGATTTTTATAAAGAACGTTTACTGAAGCTATCTGATAGTCGTATAACGAAAGACGGTGTTATCGTGCTTAAGAGTCAGCAACATCGAACTCAAGAAATGAACCGTGAAGAAGCATTGTCTCGATTAAAAGAATTGATTCAAAGTGCGATGGTGATCCAAAAAGCACGGCGAGCGACGAAACCCACTAAAGGTTCGCAAGTACGAAGAATGGATAAAAAAAATCAACGTGGTAAAACTAAACAACTGCGTGGAAAAGTGCAAATGTAGCTGTGAATAAGCGCCATAATCACCACTGTTAGCGTAATAAAATATTTTTGTGATATTGGCTGCATAATCACCTTAGTTGTTAGTCGCTGCTGCGGCTATCTATTAATATCTGACAATATTATACGGCGGTTAACCGTAACATTTGCTAATCAGTTGGTGAACAAGGATGTTTGAAAAAAAGACCTTACAATTATTACAATTGTTTTATCGAGAAACAGAACGTGTACGTTTATTGGATGTTGATCAATTACCACCATTAGGTATTGAATTACAGCAAGTGATGAATCAATGGCTTGAGACTAAACGTAATTTTCAACGTGATGAAATATGCGAGCAGTATTGGATCAAAACCTGTAGTGCGGGCTATATCACCGAATTACGGTTACATGCTGATGGCTCTTTAGATGAATATACACTGTTTAATCGTATGCATACTCAAGGACATTGGCAGTTAGTTGATGGGGTTATCGAAATTGAAATAATCAAAGGAGATAACCGTTATCGTTGTGCTGTATATGCTAACCGCTATGTCAATATTCATTCTGCTATAGAATACAAAAATGATGAGCTGCATTCCTATTTGAAATTGGCTCAAACTCGGCCAATTTAGGGATATCTAATAGCTTTTTTGTCTGATAAATACACTTCCAATAGCGATTAAATTCAGTACACTGAAATGAATGACTGAATATTAGGACACACGGATGAGTAAAATAAAAACAGTAGCAGTGGTCGGCGGCACTCACGGTAATGAATTTAGTGGCATTTACTTGTTACGTAAATGGCAACAATCAGCAGCATTAGCACGTGATAGTTTTAGCGTCGAAACGGTATTTGCGAACCCTAAAGCTCATAATGATAATAAGCGTTATGTTGATCATGATTTAAACCGTCAATTTAGTTTGGCTGACTTAGCCAATAATGAGTTAGCAAGCTACGAACAAAGTCGAGCCAAAGCAATTAATCAACAAATCGGCCCCAAAGGGGATGCTAAAGTTGATTTTATTATCGATTTGCATAATACCACCAGTAATATGGGTCCATCGTTAATTTTATTGCAATCTGATCGCTTTAATCGCCAATTAGGCGCGTATGTAAAAATGCACATGCCTAATGCGGTGATTGTACTAGAGGATCATACTTCAGTTGAGCAACATCATTTCTTAAGTTCAATCGCACCTCAAGGGGTGATTGTTGAAATTGGACCTCAACCTCAGTCAGTGATCCGTCAAGATGTGCTTGATTGGATGGATGAAATGACCAAGCATATTCTAGATTTTGTGCATTTATATAATACCGATGAATTGTTACCGTTAATTCCAAGCTATGAAGCTTTCCGTTATCATGAAACGCTATCATTACCGTTAGATGAACAAGGGCAACGTATCGGCATGGTTCATCGTTCTGTGCAAGATAATGACTTTGAACCGCTGCACAGTGGCGATCCAATCTTTACCTTATTTGATGGTAGTGAGGTTTTCTGGAAAGGGGATTATGAAGCTTTTCCACATTTCATCAATGAAGCGGCTTATTACGATAATAATTTAGCAATGTCTTTAGCAAAGAAAGTACAGATCTCGACACTCGATTAATTATAACTATCAATTTATATGAAAAACCTCTATCTGGGTGATGCCAATAGAGGTTTTTTTATATAAGTGTTAAAAATTAAGCGCTTATAGGCTCTGTATTAGCAGGTGATCTCACTACCACAATTGGACGCTCATCAATAATTGCCACATGCGAATCAACATCAAATACTGAAGTAATTAGCGCAGGAGTAATGGTTGCAATTGGGTTGCCATAAGCAAACAGCTGACCTTGATGCAATGCAGCAACTTTGGTTGAATATTGAATAGCTAAATTAAGATCATGGATAACCATTAATACACAAGCTTGGTTTTGTTGAGCGTATAGTTTAACAAAATCAAGCAGTTTCATTTGGTTATGCATATCAAGTGCTGATGTTGGCTCATCAAGAATAAGCACCTTAGGTTGATTAACTACCGCTTGTGCGAGTCCTACCATTTGGCTTTCACCACCAGAGAGTTCAGTACAAATCTTATTAGCTAAATGTAAAATACCCATTTGTTGTAATAACTGTAAGCTTTTCTCTGTACTGTTTGCTTTAGCAAATAAAGAATGCGATCCCATATTTAAAGTAGTAATTAATAGTTCAACCACAGTGATGGTGGCTGAAATACGGTGATCTTGGGGTAAATAGCCAATGTTATCTAAACTCAATGGCTTATCATGTAATAAAATTTGCTGTGAATGCTGACGTAAATTTTGAGTAATATGTCGCAGAAAGGTTGATTTTCCTGCGCCATTTTTACCAATGATTGCCACCATTTCTCCTGCTGTGATAACTGGCAGTGATAGGTTATCTAAGATTGTTTTATCACCAAATGTGACTGAAATATCATTAATTGTAAGAGCCATTAAAAACGCCCACCTTTTTTAATGATCAAATAGACAAAGAAAGGAATACCAATGATCGACATCACCACTGTTAACGGCAAAATAATACCTGGCATAATGCTTTTACTGGCGATAGAGGCAAGCTCAAGTAACACCGCACCGACAAGACAAGATGCAGGCAGGAAATAACGTTGATCTTCGCCTAACACCATACGGGCAATATGTGGTGCAACTAATCCGACAAAACCAACAGCACCTACAAATGAAACCGCGAGAGAGGTGATAACAGATACTAATAATAGGGTTTTGATACGCAGCCGCTTAACGTTTACTCCCATTGCTTGAGCACGTTCGTGACCAATTTTAAGGGTTGATAATTGCCAAGCATCTTTCATCATAATCAACAGCACAATCGGTAACACAATCGCAAGCACGGTAATTTTTGCCCAACTGCCACGATCAAGAGATCCCATTTGCCAGAATACTAATGTTTGTAATTGAGTTTCGCTGGCAACATATTGCATCATGGTCAGTAAGCTGTCGTAAGCAAACATCACCGCAATACCAAACAGCATTACCCCTTCAATAGAAATTCGCTTTACTGATGAAATAGCAGCAATTAAAAATGTGGTTAATAAACACATAATAAATGCCATCAATGCGATTTGATATTGGGCTGGCACGAAGGGGATCGCGATGACATTAGTGATCACCAATGACGCGCCAAATCCAGCCGCAGCCGAGACTCCAAAGGTATAGGGATCAGCTAAAGGGTTATTTAATGTGGTTTGCATTTGTGCGCCTGCTAACGCTAAGGCGGCCCCGATTAAGGGCGCCATTAGTGCCATTGGCATTCGAATATTCCACACAATAATTTTGCTGGCAATATCACTGGTTTGAGGATGAATCAGGGCGTGAATAACTTGAGTAAAAGTCAGTCCTTGTGAGCCAATAAAAATATCAGCAATGACACACACAATACTCAGCACTAAGAAAATAGCCAGCGCCACTTTCTTGTTACGGTTACGAGTATTGTGGGTGTTTAACTCAAGTAACAATGCGCTCATTATTGCATTGCCTTAAAGTTATTCTGGCCAAAGTCGCCACTGACAATACGATGCCCAAATTGCTTATTCATTTCTTCAAAAGTTTGTTGTGGGTGTAAGTCTTTAAATACGTTTGGATGGATCCATTTCGCAAAATATTCCATCGCGACTAAGTTATAAGGTGAATTATAAAATGGCATATAAATCGAATAGACATTCTTGGTTTGATAAGCACTAACAGCTTGTAACCAATCACGATCCATTAATGCTTTAGTGGCTGTTTTTATCGCAGCAGAATTTGGGTTATAACCTAATGGAATGCCATGAGTTGGCTGACCTTTATCGTTAATCCAACCTGTGGTCTGCATTATGTATACATCAGGGCGAGCGGTAATCACCGTTTCTGGTGACATTTGACCTGTGATCGCTCCTTTAAGTGGTTTATCGGCAATGTTAATCGCTTTTAAGAAGGGGATATAAGCGCCCATATTACCGCCAGCAAAGGTACGACAACAAGAATCACTGTAACCCGCTGCACGTTCAATAAATACTCGTTTAGGGAGCAGGGTAGAGTGTTGAGCTAGAGTTTGTTCGAGTGCATTAACATGATCGAGATAATAGTGCGCGAATGCTTGCCCTTGTGCTTCTCGGCCAACGGCTTTAGCCACTGTTTCTACCGATTTTACCGTATTCTTGATAGGGTTTTCTCGAAAATCAACAGCAATCACTTTAATGCCTGCTGCCGTTAATTTTTTTAATAAACCGTTATCTTGAGCTAATTTAATATTAGATAAATCAACGATAAATAAATCTGGTTTAGGCTTTAAATTAATGAATCGTTCTGCATCAAATTCACCTGACTTTATGAGGCCAATTTTTGGCACGTGTTGCAGTGAAGGATAGTGTTTTACATAGTTAGCATACATGCTTGGTGCGGAAAATTGCATATCATCACGTGCAGCAACAAGATGCTTAGCGGCGTCTTGTTGATAGATAATTTCAAGTAATGGAAAAATACGGCTGGTTGATAACGCAATATTTTGTGGCTGGTGGTCAAAGGTAATAGTACGTCCAGCTACGTCAGTCACTGTAACAGGGTAAGTAGCAGCAAAAGAGGTCAGTGGACAAAGAGTAGCTGCACAAAATGTAAGGATTTTTAGCTTAGTTTTCACAATGATACCCATAAAGAATAATTTTGACGAATACTAATGAGAATGGTTATTATTTTGAACTACGATAAGTGCAAACTTACAATTCAAATATAAATACGTATAGTTATCATTCTCGTTATTACTGTAAATTGATTGAAATCGTGATAAATGATTTGAGATTTAGGTCGCAATATGAAAAAGTCGAGGAACTTATTTTTATAAGCTAAAAAATACAACCATATTGATTATAAAAAAGTTATTACCATTAATGCTCGGCAGTAATGAGAGATAACAAAGAGGAAAGACTATGTCATTAGTTATACCAATGGTTATTCTTATGCAGCAGCACTTAGTCGCAGCTGGCAGCACACTTGTTGCCAAAAAAATGCAGTATGATTTGAATATTCGACAGCCTTTCTATGGCGTTAGTCCGGAAAAACGCCATAAAATATTCAAACTCGCGCAAGCTCACACCACGATTCACAATATCGAGGACTATCAGCGGTTATTATTATGGTTATGGTCGGGTATTTATCGAGAAGAACGTTATTTAGCTTTAGATGCAGGTGAATATTATACCGACTATCAAACATTAGCGTCGTTTGATATTTACCTTGAAATGTTAGACACCGCCGATAATGTTGATATTTTAGATCGCCTTGCAAGTAACTTGATAGGCAAGGTGATACTGCAGCATCGCGATTTAGAACGTTACCTTATTCAATGGCGAGAGTCAGATAACGTATGGCTAAAGCGGGCATCACTGCTCGCGCATTTGCATCATCAGCAACAAACCAATGTAACCTTATTAACTGAAACTATTTTATATCTTGCTGCTGATAAGTCGATGTTAGTTCAACAAGCGATGGGGCAAGTATTAAATGCCTATAGCCAAATTGATTTTGCTTTTGTTGATAGTTTTATTAAAAATAATGTCACACTATTAACGCCGCTGTGTCGACGTGAAGCAAGAAAACTCACAATGATGGTAAATAGCACAGTTAATTAAAATTACTGCTGTTTAAAGGCTTGTTGCTATCTATATTGCGCTTTTTTTGCTAAAACACGTAACTAAATTAGCGCCTCATCGATGGTATGGCGGCGTTATTATTTTCTATTGTTTAGTGTGGGTTTTTCAATGCAATTACATCAACAAGATGCAGTCGAATGGCTGTCTTCATTAGCGGATAACAGTATTGATCTTTTGATCACTGATCCCCCGTATGAATCGTTAGAGAAGCATCGAAAAATAGGTACAACAACCCGCTTAAAGAACAGTAAATCATCAAGTAATCAATGGTTTGATATTTTCCCAAATCAACGATTTGAGGCATTATTAGAGCATGCTTACCGTGTATTAAAACCTAATAGCCATTTCTATTTGTTTTGCGATCAAGAAACCATGTTTTACATTAAACCGATTGCTGAACAAGCAGGGTTTAAATTTTGGAAACCGATTGTATGGGACAAAGTCGCAATCGGCATGGGCTATCATTATCGCGCACGTTATGAGTTTATTCTTTTCTTTGAAAAGGGTAAGCGTAAATTATCAAACTTATCCATTCCTGATGTACTCGAATTTAAACGTATTTATCGTGGTTATCCCACCGAAAAACCAGTACCACTGCTTGAAACGTTAATTGAACAAAGCTCTGTTGCTGGTGATATTGTAGCTGATCCTTTTTTTGGATCTGGTTCAACCTTAGTTGCTGCGCAACGCTTACAACGTCAAGCATGGGGAAATGATATCTCAGACGCTGCTCATCAACATTTACGTAGCAGAATATAATCATGGTGATGGTCGTGGCTAGATTTAAATGTTTGATAGGAAAGTAGTAGATGAAAAACTTTGATATAAATTTATTACGCATATTGAATGTATTGCTAGAAGAGCAAAGTGTGACGGCAGCTGCGGCGCGACTGCATTTGAGTCAATCTGCAGTTAGTAAACAATTGGCCAAATTACGCCAAACATTTGCAGATCCTTTGTTTGAACGTACACCTTATGGTTTACGACCAACACCTAAAGCATTGCTATTATCCGATTCTGTGTCTGATATTTTACAGCAGGTTAATCAGCTGACACGGGCTGAAGCGTTTGATCCAGCGCTGAGTCAACGTCAGTTTCATATTGATCTTGTAGAAACCGCTTATTCATTAACTTACCCGCGTTTTATGCCGCAATTGCTACAGCAAGCGCCTGACATTAGTTTATCTAGCAAAACATGGAATGACGATAGTTTACAGCGTTTATTACGCTGTGAGATTGATTTTGGGATTGGTATCTTTGAGTGGGATGAGCGTTCATCAAGTCATTACCGTCATGTACCGTCATCATTAAATTATATTGAGTTAGCACGTGACTATCCGGTGTGCTTAATGCGTAAAGGCCATCCTGCATTGAGTGAACCTTGGAGTCTGGATGTGTTTTTAAAATATCGTCATTTACAAGTTAGTATTGGTGGGCTAAAGCGATGGTTATTGGATGAGATTTTAGCGCTTGAACATAAAAAACTTGATAACGCCGTTAATATGACCGATTGCTATGCAGCAATAAAACTGTGTGAGCAAAGTGATTTATTGATGTGTTACCCTTCAGTATCGGCATTAGCAATGATTGAGAATACCGAACTTGTTAGCCGTCCTATTCCTATTGAATTAGAACCTGGTGGCTATCTTTTATTGTGGAATAAACATTTTGATTTAGATCCTAGTCATCAATGGTTACGGCAGCTAATTACTGATGGTATGGGAATAGAAAAATAAAGTCATACAAATGAAAATTTATTGACCATTTTCAATAATATAAGTTACTAGAATATTAAGTATAACAGCGTATCTTATTCACAGAGATTGATCTTGTTTTTATTAAAAGAGACTGAAGATCAGTTCTATCGTTATATATTAGTGATAGAACTTTTATTTGTGTTTTGTGAATAAATAGTAAACTTATAAAAATGAAATAACTATGCCATTTTTTAAAAATGTATTTTTAAATAGTTAGATTGCATTTTAGTTTTATTTTGTTGGCTATTAGAATACGAATATTCATTTTGGATTCATTTTTATTGATTAATATAACAGACATTGATTACGTTATTTATACATCCAGTTTTTTTAATTACTTTTAAGTTATAAATACACATCAGAGGTTGATATGAAACGTTTAGCGGTGGCAATTTCAGGTATCATTGCTATTACTTGTTTAAGTACAGCAGCATGGGCTGATTCTAGTATCAAAACGATCAAGGTTTATGAAAACCCAAGTGTCACTTCTCCTGTTGTAGAAACAATAAAATCAGATGTGCCATTAATTACTATTTACCAAAATAATGGTTGGGAAAAAGTAGGTGATACTACTAATGGTAATACTGGTTGGATTCAAAGTGTTGATCGACAAATGCTGGCTAAATCTAATACTAAGGTTTTACCCGATCAAACAACCAATACAGTAAAAACTAAAGATGGTGAAAAGAGTGTCACTAAAGGAGTTCTTCAAACACCACAAGGTCCGTTCCATTATGAAATTGTGCAGTTCCAAGGTAATGGTCATAACCAAAAAGTGAATAAGAAATTTTTTGATGCGATGCAAAAGCAACAGCTTGAAATGAATCAAGCATTTGCAAATTCTTGGAATACAATGGGTAACCCAAGTGATTTTAATACTATGCAAGCTAATATGACGAAGTTGATGCATCAGCAGCAACAACAAATGTTAGCTATGCAACAACAGTTTCAACAAGCTGGGTTAACGTCACCAACGCAAGTTAAATTAAATTCCCATGTTACAACTCCTGCAAAAGATACTGCTACGCCAGCAGCTGCGGCGGCAACCACGACCAAATAAAGCCATTGTATTATCCAGTGAATTTTAGTGGATAATACAATCTGACCAACCCTCTATTAATATTCTCGTTAATAGAGGGTTTTTTATTATTTATTGGTTTATGTCATCGTGATGATGGTCGCTTGAGTACATATTGCGTATGCTATTGGTTTGGGTTTGTAGGTATAAATAATGATCACAGATATTCATTGTCATTTAGAGTCTGTCGCGCCTGAAAGCCTGGCTGCTTTTATTGCTGCAGGTAACAAAATTGGTGCTGTATCGATGACTCTTGAGAGCGCACAGCAGCTACTGAAGTTAAAGCAGCAATATCCTGATGCGATTGCATTATTTTTAGGTGTTCATCCGGAAGTTAGCGCTGATGAAACTATGATCGAGGCGGTGATAGCCTTGATCCATCAGCATCATACTTTGCTCAGTGGTATTGGCGAAATTGGCATCCCATTTTTTTATCTTGATGACAAAACGATGTTTGAAAAGCAGCAGTTAAAACAGCAGGGCGCACAATTAATGGCGCGGTTTGTTGCTCTAGCTGCTGAGTATGATTTACCCGTCAATCTCCATGTGGTGGAAGATGATATCGAATTAGCACTGCCAATATTGCAGCAATATGGTATTGAAGGGGCGTTATTTCATTGGTATGAAGGCTCAGCATCACAACTCGCCCAGTTACATCAGCAGGGGCATTTTATTTCAGCGAGTCCATGGATTTTTGTTGATGATCATTATTGGCAATTTGTGCAAACCATACCACTATCAATGTTATTAGTTGAATCTGATGCGCCATGTAAATATAACGGTGAAAAAGGTGAGCCAAGTATGACGGTGAATGTTGTTGCAGCATTGGCCAAGCACCACCAAATATCGATTGAGCAGTTAACCAACATATTAGCTGCTAACACTTGCCGTTATTTGAGAAAGTCGCTGTAAATAGCAATGTAGTTACCTTGATAACTTCAACACCAGTCTATTTTTATATAAAGCGGGCTAATAACAGCGTAGGATGAACCAAATATAAAAAATAGGGTGCACATAGGTGCACGAATAGAAAATTATGCAATTGACAGCAAAAGCCTCACAAAATCGCGCTTTACTTATTTCAATCCAAACCCCGCAATTTAAAGGTGATGAAGCAAAAGCGTCACTGGCTGAATTAGCTCGCCTTGTTACCACGCTTGGTTTTAAAGTTGTTGGTACTCAATCACAAAAACTCAGCTCAACCCAACGCATGAATGTGCTTGGTTCTGGTAAAATGGCAGAAATAGCCCACTTAACAGGCAATCAAGGCATTGTCGATGATTTTGATGATTTCGATGATGACGATGACATTGTTGATGAAATGCTTTTTAGTGAATTACCGTCTGAAGATTTACCTTTTTGTAGTGCTGATGTAGTGGTATTTGATTGTGATTTAAGCCCGTCACAATTACGTAATGTTGAAAATCAACTCGGGGTTGAGGTCTTTGATCGTACCGGTATTATTATTGAAATATTTAGTCGTCATGCGCGTACTCGAACAGCACGATTACAAGTTGAAATAGCTCGGCTTAATTATTTAGCGCCACGCCTGCGTGAATCAACCAGTGGCAATAAAGAGCGACAAATGGGTAAAGGTGCGGGTGAAACCACTCTTGAACTTGATCGTCGTAAAATACGTGATCAATTAGCTGAATTACGCCGTGAACTTGCAAGTGTTCAAAATGAACTTAAAGGCCGTCGTGCTCAACGTTCAGAATTGTTCTGTGTTGCGTTAGTGGGTTATACCAATGCGGGTAAGTCATCAATGATGCGCGCCTTAACTGGCAGTGAAGTGTTAGTGGAAAACAAATTGTTTGCGACCCTTGATACTACTGTGCGGGCATTACAGCCGATTACTCAGCCACGTATTCTAGTGTCAGATACGGTTGGTTTTATTAAGAAACTTCCCCATGACTTAGTGGCGTCGTTCCACTCAACCCTTGCAGAAGCACACGATGCCTCGTTATTGCTCTATGTAGTTGATGCCTCAGATCCTTCTTTCCGTTCGCAACTTGATGTGGTTCATGAAGTGCTACATGAAGTAGGTGTGGATGATATACCTAAACAATTAGTGTTAAATAAATCGGACCAATTGAGTATCGAGCAACAACAAGCATTAATGGCTGAGTTCCCTGATGCGATCATGACATCGACCCGTAATCCGGCCGATATTACTAAACTGCATCAATATATCGTTGGTGTTGCACAAGACGAGATGGTTGAGGATGAAATTGTCGTGCCATATACCGCCAACGGTATTATCGGTGAAATTCGCTCAAGCATGAGTGTGACTAAGGAGGAATATGAATATGAGCATATTACTTTCACAGTTCGCTCTAACCCAATCAACTTAGCTCGTCTTAAAAAACAAATGCAAAACCAAGGCTAATCAATAAACGCCGTAATCAATAATCCAAATAACAGTGATAATAGATTGCGGCGTATTTAATAACAATGGTGTTGTTTTACAGTTATGCTAATAGCGGATTGATTTTTTGTTGTTCAATAATACCACATTGAACCAAGAGCTTTTTCTCATTAGCTGTTAACCGTTGACGGAAGTACAGTAATGTCGTCAGTATATCTATAACATCATTATATTCGGCTGGGTTTAACAGGCTTAAACTTTGTAATAGTAGCGTCGGTGACTCAATATCCGTCAGTGTTATTGGTGCTTGCTTATAAATCTCGTCATAAAACAATTCTAAATTAACATCACATTCTTGCTTATAGCTTTGGCGTACAGCAATACTACGTAATAGGGCAGTACGATAAGTCATCGATATTTGCTTCTGCTGGTGATGCGCTACTTGATTAAGTACATAAATTCGCGCTGAAATCCGCAGTCTTACTTCACGTAGTGCTTTTTGTTGAACCCAAGCATCCCAAAATCCGGTAATTAAGGTTGAAATTAACGGGATATAAACGCGTACGCTACTACGAGACATCGATTTTTGTAAGATAGCTTTAATTAAAAAATTACTTAGAATATCTTTACCTGAATAAAGAGCAACCTTGATATAACGAAATTTACTGAGCTCTTTATAGGGTTTAATACCGTGAATATTATCAATCGGTTCAGAGAGCTCCATAACCGCACGAACTAATGATGCTTTCATTTTGTCACAGAAGTGATTTTCAGCACTGGCACGGTTAATAAGTAATGCTGTCGTCATAAAACCAATTTCAAATAGTAACAGTAACTCTAAACCAATAAAGCCAATATTGATAAGTAACAGTTTAATCAGGTTATCCCACGCTAACCAATTCTCACCTAAGAGCTCAAGATAAATTTCAAATGCAACAATAACAAATGTTGTCGTGAAACCAATCAAGAATGATAAGCCCACACAAAGCTGACAGAGTCTTTTATCTGATATGTGTGCAAATAGTGGTTGCTTACGGCTAAGGTGTTTTTCAACGCGGCGAATGCCCCATTGTTCAATTTTATGTTCAATCATGGCGGGTAAAAATTGGACTCACAATTTAATCTAGAAATAACGCAACAGGGTAATTGCTGCGTATTCTAAATCGAGTTTGGCTAAAGGCGTACCAATTTTACTGAATTATTTATAGGTTCGCAGTAAAGTGAATTTATTGTCGATAATTAGACGATTGTTCACATTAATATGAGCGACTATTAACTCATTTTTGTTCTTTATCACCACCTTTAAAGCCTAAAAATGATAATTGCTTTTTAGCCGCTGCTGGTGGTGTATAACTATTATCGCCATCATTTTCTTCAACAACGGGATGGGTTGAAACCGGCAGTAATCGAAAGATAGCAAAGCCGCCTTCTTTGCGAACAAATGCAATTTGACGGTTAAGTAGCCTATCTGTTTCACTGGTTGCTGCTAAGGTTTTATCTTTGATTAATGCAAGTGGAGCGATCATGGCTTGGCAATGATAGATTTTGTAACTGTAATTAGTAAATAAGCGGCAAGGCTCATCAAGAGTGAAGGTTTCCCCTGGAAGCAGGTGGCGACTATTTTCTACTGCACGGTTGATATCCATAACATTTGCAGCGAATGCACAAGAGGCGTTAAAGCTGATACCTGTAATCACTAACAAGCTGGTGGTAATGATTTTTTTCAGCATGGTTGTTCCTACCGTTAATCTAAGTTGAATGCAAAAAGCCAATATCTTGGAATGATAACATTCGTTGATATTGGCTTCATTATAGAATGCGTTTAATTTAGTGTAGGCTAAGCTGCTGCAAACTCATTAAGTAATTCTTTCTGACGCTCACTAAGGTTTAATGGTGTTTCAATCACAAGTTGAACAATTAAATCACCGGTATTGCCTTTACGATCAGTAACCCCTTTGCCTTTAAGACGGAATTTACGACCATTTTGAGTACCTTCAGGTATTTTCAAACTAATAGCACCGCCTAAGGTATTCACTTCTACTTTACCGCCTAATGCTGCGGTAACAAAATCAGTAGTTGCTTTACAAAGTAGGTTATTGCCTTCACGCGTATAACGAGGGTGAGGGAGGATATTCATTTGAATATAAACATCACCTTGGCTACCGCCGTTAATTCCTGGATGACCTTTACCCGTTAAGCGAATACGACCGCCATCTTCGATACCGGCTGGAATTTTGATATTAAGTTTTTTATTGGTTTGGGTGCTGCCTTCAAACACAGGTAAATCAATAACTCGTGATGCGCCATTGATAGCATCTTCAAGGTCGATTTCCATGGTGTATTGAAGATCTTCACCTTTTTGAGGGCGAGTAGAGTGACGACCACCGAAACCGCCTCGACCACCACGTGCATTAGAGAACATGTCACCAAAAGCACCGCCAAACATGTCTTCAAAATCGCTGTAGCCACCTTGCTGGCCAAACCCGTGATGGCCGCCGCGTTGACCACCACCCATGCCTGGATTTTCAAACGCATTATGACCAAATTGATCGTAAGCGGTGCGTTTTTCTTTATCCATTAAAATCTCATAGGCTGCCTTTACTTCTTTGAATTTATCAGCAGCGGTTGGATCATCAGGGTTTTTATCTGGGTGGAATTTCATTGCTAGCTTTTTATAAGCTTTCTTAATTTCTTTCTCAGAAGCAGTTTTGGCGACACCAAGAACTTCATAAAAATCGCGTTTTGACATTGGTAACACCTCTTATCCCTATCGGGACAACTATCTGGAACATTCTAAATCATCTAATTAAGTCTATAATAACCAAAAACAGCATCACACTTAAATGGTTAATGATTTAAACAGGCACAGATAGTTAGCCTAATGGGATTCTCTCTTAATGTGATCGTCGAAAAGGGCGAGAGATTAAGATCTCTTCGCCCATTGTTATTGTGAAGTTTTTACTATGTGCTGTTGATTACGGCATAGCCAGTTATCGATACAGTAACAATAGTGTCTTACTTCATTTCTTCAAACTCAGCATCGACAACGTCATCATCTTTCGCTGTTTGTTGTTGGCTAGCGTCAGATTGTCCTTGAGGATTTGCTTGGGTTTGAGCCTGAGCATGTTCCATTATTTTTTGTGCCGCAGCCATTAACGCTTGAGTTTGAGTATCTATCGCGGCCTTATCATCGCCAGATTTTACCGCTTCAAGTGCTGTGATAGCTGCTTCAATGTTCGTTTTTTCTGCTTCAGGGAAACTATCACCTGCTTCAGCTATTTGCTTACGGGTACTATGAATTAATTGGTCAGCTTGGTTACGGGCTGTCACTAACTCTTCAAACTGTTTGTCTGCGTCTTTGTTAGCTTCTGCTTCTTGAACCATCTTTTCAATTTCAGCATCCGTTAAACCACCTGAAGCTTGAATGGTGATTTTTTGTGCTTTACCTGTCGCTTTATCTGTGGCTGATACATTCAAAATACCATCCGCATCTAAGTCAAATGTCACATCAATTTGTGGCATACCACGTGGTGCAGCTTGAATACCTTCAAGGTTAAACTGACCTAATGACTTATTATGTACCGCTTGTTTACGCTCACCTTGAAGAACATGGATCGTTACTGCATTTTGGTTATCTTCAGCAGTAGAGAACACTTGATTCGCTTTTGTTGGAATAGTCGTGTTCTTATCAATCAAGGTTGTCATCACGCCACCCATGGTTTCAATACCAAATGATAGCGGTGTTACATCAAGTAATAGCACATCTTTAACATCACCTGCTAAGACACCACCTTGAATAGCTGCACCCATAGCAACAGCTTCATCTGGGTTAACATCTTTACGTGGTTCTTTGCCAAAGAAATCAGTCACTACTTTTTGTACCATAGGCATACGTGTTTGACCACCAACCAAGATAACATCAGTAATATCACTTATGTTTAAGTTCGCATCTTTTAAAGCTAATTTTACAGGCTCTAGTGTGCCTTGTACTAGGTCTTCAACCAGTGATTCCAATTTTGCACGTGTGATCTTAACATTCAAGTGTTTAGGACCTGTTGCATCCGCTGTAACGTAAGGTAAATTGACATCAGTTTGCTGCGCTGATGATAATTCGATCTTAGCTTTTTCTGCGGCTTCTTTTACACGTTGCATCGCAAGCGGATCATGTTTAAGGTCGATACCTTGATCTTTCTTAAATTCGCTCACAAGGTAGTTAATTAGGCGCGTATCAAAGTCCTCACCACCAAGATGGGTATCACCATTGGTTGCTAATACTTCAAAGGTTTGCTCGCCATCAACATTATCAATTTCAATAATAGAAATATCAAACGTACCACCACCTAAATCATAAACTGCAATTATGCTGTCACCCGCTTTTTTATCAAGACCATAAGCCAATGCAGCAGCTGTTGGTTCGTTGATAATACGCTTAACATCGAGACCTGCAATACGACCCGCATCTTTTGTTGCTTGACGTTGAGCATCATTAAAGTAAGCAGGAACAGTAATAACCGCACCAGTGACTTTTTCACCTAAGTATTCTTCTGCTGTTTTTTTCATTTTCTTCAATATTTCAGCAGAAACTTGTGGTGCTGCCATTTTTTGGCCTTTTGCTTCAACCCATGCATCGCCATTATCTGCTTTGACAATTTTGTAAGGCATTATATCAAGATCGCGTTGGATCTCGTCATCTTCAAAACGACGACCAATTAAACGTTTAATTGCAAACAACGTATTCTCTGGGTTAGTGACTGCCTGACGTTTTGCTGGTTGTCCTACTAAGGTTTCACCATCAGTGTAGGCAATAATTGATGCTGTGGTACGTTCACCTTCCGCATTTTCAATAACACGTGCTGTATCGCCATCTAAAACAGCAACACAAGAGTTAGTTGTACCTAAGTCAATACCGATAATCTTACTCATATTTTAATATCCTTTGCGCGTCAGATTGATTAGTTTTTCTTATTCGAACGGCGAGTTATAAGTATGCCGTTAAGGTCCATGAAAATCGTTCATGTGATCCTTGTGAATAACAATAATCAATCCAACTAAATTTTTTAAATAACCCATAATAAGGGCTGAATAGTGACGGAGCTATTAGGTCATTGCCAAAATAGTGGCGATATTGATGAAGCTAATAGCTCAACGTTATTACTAGAGGAGCACTGACAATGACGAGTTTTACTCAGCCGTTGGTGCTACTGATGCTGATTGTCCAATCGTGATTTTACGTGGTTGCATCGCCTCTGGTACTTCACGGAAAAGATCAATATGTAGCAGACCATTTTCAAGATTAGCACCAACAACGCTTACGTAATCAGCAAGTTGGAATTTACGTTCAAAGTTACGTTCAGCAATACCCTGGTAAATAAAGTTCTTGTCTTCTTCTGGTGCACGAGTACCAGTTACTACAAGCATATTCTCGTTTTGAGTAAGATCTAAACGCTCTTCAGAGAAACCTGCAACTGCCATCGTGATACGGTAGTTGTTCTCATCCGTTTGTTCGATATTGTACGGAGGGTATCCCGTTGCTTGGGTTTTAGTATTACTTGCTTCAACAAGGTTAAACAAGCGATCAAAGCCAATAGCATGACGGTATAGGGGAGTGAAATCTACATTACGCATAAAAACTATCCTCAATAATAAGCAATAGTCTTAGTTGTTTGTTAAGTATGTCATTAGCGACAAGGTGACTTAACAGCAAACTAAGTGAATCAGTCCGTAATAGGATCTTGATTCGATATATAAAGTGCTAATAAGGCATTCCCTAATAAGGCGAATCTTAGTAGCGGTTTGAACTCCATTTGGCAGTTCGTGTAATTAATATATGCTTCCGGTGGTGAGTCGTCAACACTTTTTGATTAGATTTTCTAATGTTTTTTGGTGGTTTTTCCTAACGTTTTGATTTTTAATAAATATCCACATTAAAATATTGTATTGTGTTTTATTAAATAGGTGTCTTGGTTGATGAACCATCAGCATTTCACCGTATTTTCGTCCTTCTTTAATTAGATATGAGGGTAAAAAATGCCTTTTCAAGCGTTATCAATTAATCGTTAAACGAAATTAGGTACTAAAAGATAGCGGTTAATTAGAATATGTATTGCTTGGTTGTGGTGAAGGATTAAAGAAACTGAAATTTATAAACATCACACGATGTACATATGATCTACACTGAAATTAAAGCGAAATTTCGTTTTTGTTTGCTAGTAAGGGATTAGATAGCATGAATGTTTTTATCCGGCGTTATTTACCGGTGATGATTTTATTGTTATTTGTAGCATTGTCGGTCGGGCTATTTTTAAATCGTTCCCAGCCTCAGCAGAAAGTCGCTGACGCGATCATGCCAGTGCTTGAAGTGGTGGCAATTAAAAAACAGCAATATCCGTTTGATATTAATTCCTATGGTATGGTGCAACCTAAGCATCAGGCAGAAATTGTCGTACAAGTGAGTGGCATTGTTGATCGCGTAGCACCGCGATTTGCTGTAGGGCAATTTGTACGAAAAGGGGATGTATTAGCACATTTAGATGATGCTGATTATCATGCTGATCTTGCTCAAGCACAGGCAACGTTAGCACAAGCAAAAGCCTTGTTAGAACAAGAAATTGCCCGTGGTATTGTCGCCAAGAAAACCTTACGTCACATTGCAACGGCTAAGCAATCAGCTTTAGGATTACGTATTCCGCAACGCCAACAGCAACAAGCGAATGTTAAATTTGCTCAAGCAGCACTAGCTCGTGCTCAACGTAATGTTACACGTACAATAATTACCGCGCCCTTTGATGGTTTAATTACCGAAAAGCATATTAATGTTGGTAGCCACGTCAATATTGGTGAACAGCTAGGTATGATATATGGCACTGACACAGCACGGATTCGGCTGCCAGTTACACCACAAGCATTTTCCTTTATTGATTCAAATCCGCTTAATACTAGTGTTACTCTCTCCAATCAACCTCATGCTCAAACAGTGCAACAATGGAACGCTCGTTTTATCGGCACAGAAGAGGTTATCGATCCACAAACTCGAATGATTTACCTGCTGGTTGATGTTGCTGATCCTTACCAATTGACTTTGCCTCATCATCAACGCACTGAGGTGTTAAATTTTGGCACCTTTGTGACCGCAAAAATTGCAGCAAAACCGATTGCCAATGCGGTGCGATTACAGCGACATATGATCAGGAATGAACATGTGGTGTTAGTTGGTGCTAATGGACGAACCCAAATGCGAAAAGTTGAAATTGCACGAACAGATCTTGAGCATGCTTATATAAGTGCTGGATTAGATGAAGGGGAATTAGTGTCAATAACTTGGCCTGATAATTATCTTGAAGGGACTGCTGTTACAACAGTATTAAATCAGCCGCTATTGAGACCGACTGATTTGAAACAGCAACCTGCACTTACGGTTATTCACTCTAAGGTTGCAGATAGCGGAGAGTAGGGAATGGAATCATCGGGGATCATTGCTTGGTTTACGCGTAATCATGTCGCTGCTAATTTATTAATGTTACTGGTTATTATTGGTGGCTTATTTTCAGTCAATCTTATTAATAAAGAGATATTTCCCGCCTTTGGTAGCAATAAAATAACCATCACTAGCCAATATACTGGGGCTACAGCCGCTAATATAGAGCAAGGGATCATCATTAAAATTGAGCAAGCGGTTGATGATATAGCTAATATTAAACGAGTTACTGCGATTGCAAACCAAGGTACAGGGGTTGTAACGTTAGAACTCGATAATGACGTTGATGTTGATAAGGTATTAGATCAAGTAAAACAGCGTGTTGATGCTATAACGACCTTTCCTGCGCAAATGGAACCGCCGTTGATTCAACGAGCTGAGTTCATGAGCAACGTAATGTTTTTATCATTATATGGTGACTTAAGTGATCGACAATTAAAACGTTATGCGCAAGGGGTTAAAGAAGAAATTATTCAGCAAACCAGTGCGACAACGGTCAATGTAACTGGGGTTAAAAATGATGAAATCGCCATTGAAATATCTGCTCAGCAGTTACGTAATCATAATTTAACCATTGAACAGGTTGCGCAGACTTTACAGCAACATTCACTTGATTTACCCGCGGGTACGATAAAAGCACAAGATGGTGATGTATTAGTACGTACCGCCGAGCAACTATATCATGGTGATCAATTTGCCAATATCGTATTACGTACGAATGCTGATGGCAGTCAATTACGGTTATTGGATATTGCAAAAGTTACCGATGGTTTTGTTGAGAAAGCAGTATTAAATCGTTTTAATAAACAACGTGCTGCTGTTATACAAATCCGCAATCTTCCGAACCAAGACGCGACGCTAATATCGCAACAAATAACAGATTATGTCACTAATAAGAAAGCGCAATTGCCGCCAGGTGTATACATAGATACATGGGCTGATATGTCACATTACTTAGAAGGGCGGCTCAATATGATGCTGTCTAATATGTTGTATGGTGGGTTATTGGTATTTATTATTCTGGCGTTATTTTTAGAAATGAGATTAGCGTTCTGGGTATTATTAGGCTTACCATTTTGTTTTTTAGGTACGCTACTCTTTATGCCGTTAGAGAGTATTAATATATCAATTAACTTATTGTCGTTATTTGGTTTTATTTTAGTACTGGGTATTGTGGTAGATGATGCAATTGTGGTTGGAGAAAGCGTTTATTCTGAAGTTGAGCAGCATGGACAAACCATAAACAATGTTATTAAAGGTGCTCAACGAGTAGCGATCCCCGCGACCTTTGGTGTTTTAACTACTATGGCGGCCTTTGTGCCGATGCTGTTGTCAGATAATCCACGCACCGAATTTTTTAAAGCTATTGGGTGGGTGGTTATTCTATGTTTAACCTTTTCATTAATTGAGTCGAAACTAATTTTACCTGCGCATTTAGCCCGCTCTAGATTAGCTCAACCACCGCGGCAGAATAATCCATTACTGCGTATAAAGTTACGATTTAATCAGGCGGTAAATCGGTTTATTGATGTTCATTATCGACGTTTTATTATGACTGCTATTGTACATCGGTATAGTGTATTAGCGACTTTTGTTGGTGTGTTGTGTTTAGCATTGGCGTTAGTGTTTAGTGGTCAATTACGGTGGGTGTTTTTTCCTAAATTGCCGTCTGATTATATTCAAGTGCTAGTGGAAATGAACGACTCCAACTCAACAACAAATAATATTAAGGTTATTAATCAATTAGAGCAGGCTCTTTATCAAACAGATGAGGAAATTTATCAGCAACAAGGCATTCATGTTATCAAACATAGTTTCGTTAATATGCAAGACAGTAACGACATGTTTGTGCTAGTTGAATTAGAAAAAAGTGAAAGCCTACCGATAACGAGTTTTGATATTTTAGAACAATGGAAAGGTAATATTCCGCCTTTGGTTGGCGTAAAAACAATCACCTATGAAGCCTCAATAGACCGTCAGAAAAGTGATATTCAATATCGATTACAAGGGAATAATAATCAGCAACTTATACAAGCGGCAACACAATTAAAACAGCAGTTAGCGCGTTATCAAGGGGTATTTAATATTGAAGATGATTTATCAGCTCCGACACAAGAGATAAATATTACGCTAACCCCGATTGGGAAATTATTAGGATTATCGGTAGCAAGTCTAACTCATCAAGTACAACACGCTTTTCAAGGAATTGAAGTTCAGCGCATCTTACGCAATAACGAAGAAGTAAAAGTCATTGTCCGTTATCCCTTTAGTGAACGGCGCAGTATTGGGGATCTTCAAAATATGCAAGTCACTCTAGCGGATGGCAGTTTGGTACCTTTTTCGGAAGTAGCAACGTTAACTGTCATTCCGGCACTGAACAGTATTAATCGAGTAGATAAACGCCGTACGTTGGTGGTAAGCGCTAATATACACAAAGATAAAGTCTCTCCCTCAGAGATATATACCAATATTAATAAAAACTATTTACCGCAATTACGACAACAATATTCAGCGACAACTATTCAATTGGATGGGCAAGCAAAAGAAGAACAACAAACCAAAGGTAGCTTAATTCGAGATGCGGTATTAGCGTTATTTGCTATTTTTGCTTTGATGGCTATTCCATTACGATCATATAGCCAGCCATTGATTGTTATGTCAGTGATCCCTTTTGGTATCATTGGTGCGATTGCTGGCCATTATTTTGCAGATATTTCACTTAATTTATTGAGTGTGTTTGGAATCTTGGCGTTGTCTGGGGTGGTGGTAAATGATTCTTTAGTGCTGGTGGTGTTTATTAATCGCGCCTTAACACAGGGGATGCCATTATATGATGCTGTTACCGAAGCAGGATGTCGCCGTTTTCGAGCGATTGTATTAACGTCGCTAACAACTTTTTTTGGATTAGCGCCAATATTATTAGAAACTAGCTTGCAGGCACAAATTGTTATTCCAATGGCAACCTCGCTTGCGTTTGGTATTTTATTCGCAACCGTTGTCACTCTAGTATTAGTACCTGCTTTATATTTAATTTTGAATGATATTAAACGAGGCTATCGGCGCTTATTTAATTTTTGGTGGCGGCCATCGCTTGATGAATAGCGTTGTTAAAAGCCAATACCAAAACCAGCTGCAATACCAGCATTGTGTTGGCTATCATCAGAAGCAGCTAAAGTAATAATGCTATGTTGGCCTACATCAAATTTTCCTCCAATCGCCATTGCTGATTGGTTACCATAATTTGCTGCACCCATACCTATCGTGTAATGGTAGCCTTGTCGCATTGGAATCGAGCTCATAGCCATCGCACTTGCAATACCGGCATTGGCTTGGTTATGTACTTTTTCAATACGATGAGTCAGCAGATTTACTTTTTGATCTGTGTACTGATTTGCCGCTGATAACGTTGTAACAGATTGTTGATCGGTATATATCTTGGCATTGTTTAAGGTTACGATGTTTTGTTGTGCAACATAGTGTTTCGTTTCCGTAACCGCAATTTTTTGTTGTTTATCCAGATAATGTTTTGCTTCTATGATAGCGTTATTTTTTTGTTGCTGAGTATAAATATGGCTTTGAGTAATTTGTTGGTGTAATTGACCCATATTAACGGCATCAGTATTCGCTTTACCATTTGCAACATGCTCTAAACGACGCTGAACCTTGGCATTACCAAAAGAAACTTGGCCATCGTTTGATTGTGAGTTATTACCAATAGCAATTGAGCCTTTTTGAGTTGCTGTTGCATGATTGCCTAAAGTAATGGTACTTGTATCAGCAGAAGTATAGTTACCAATAGCAATAGCATGGGAACCCGTAGCTTTTGATTCTGAACCAACTGCAATTGCTCGGTTACCGCGGGCTGTTGCGCCAGATCCAAATGCAGACGCGGCATGACCATAAGTTTTAGCACGAGAGCCTATTGCAGTACTTTGGATACCTGTTGCCGATGCGCCAGCACCAAAAACAGCTGCGCTATCACTATTTGCAGCCGCATTAGTACCGATTGCAATAGATTGGTTATTTGTACTTGATGCGGCTGCACCAATAGCAATTGCTGAATCTCTGCCTGAATCTGTTTTTGCTTGATAGCCAAGAGTAATGTTATGAGACAAAAGGTTTGATGGGCTATGAGCATTGATAGGTGATGCGTAGGTTATTGTTGATGTTGATAACATTGCAAGTACAGCACATGTTTTTTGATAGCTATTCATGATTAGCTCCATATGAGATAAGTAGTAATACTATTTCTTTCATATAAAAAAGTTAGAGCTATAAATAGAATTATATTTACCATTTTTTAAGTAACTATAATTATTATCAATAAGACGCTAATAATATAGAAAATAAGTACGTAAATATATTATTGGTATCAATGCAAGCTTAGAATGATTATTTTTTGACCTTGATATAATGTTTTTATTGATGTGATAAAAATATGGAGTTGTTATTTGCACAAACTAGAGCTAAAGCTCTAAATTCCATGTTGCCTATCGGTAGGGTTGTTTAGTGTTTGTTTCTATTATTTTTTCTTTGGTTTGTTTTTGTCAGATAAACAGGCGCTATAATCATTAAAGCCCTTTTTTTGACATTCAATAACCTTTTGTTTCATTTGTTCTAACTGTTGTCGATCACGTACCGAGTAAATATTGCCATTGATACAAGATATCGAAATAACGCCATTCGGCTCAAATTGATAACCCTCAACTTCACTTCCACAAGGATTAAACCCTAACCCTGCATTGACACTCACTTTTGTCGGAATCGCGCGTACACTTTCAGTTACGCATCCAACTAATAATAGTGAAAATAAGCATGTAATAATAAATTGTTTCATAAAATAAACGGTTTTAGAGTGAAAATTAAGAGGCTATATTATAAATGAAACAAAAACAGATTTCTTGTTGATAATAAATCATTATAAAATTAAAACATGCGGATATAACTACCCACATGTTTATACTATATCTGCGGGTGATTATTCTTCATCGCCATTGATAATAGTAACTGGGCCATAATAGTGATGGTGATGATGATGGGTTGTATGGTGATGGTGATGAGTTTCTTTATGTGCAGCACCGACACCGCCGTGAATATGGTGTCCATGTGATGGCTCATGATCGCGGTATTGTTGATGATCTTTATCATGCTTATGTTTGGCATCGTCAGAGTAATGGCGTTCCATTGTCTCATGTGTTGATTCTTTCGTTTTTTGAGTTGCCATATTAAAAGCCTCTATTTTTCTATGATATATCGGGACTCACTAATCGTAGTTCATTTAAAAAAATAAGCGCGATTATCGTGTCTTTTTATATTGAAAAAATAAAAATAGTGGCTTGAAATTGTTTTAATTTATTGATTTTAAAGAATTTATCTGCATGTTGTGATTTTTTTAAATATTGTGATAATTGTCATTTATTGCGTACAGTGAGTCGATAATTAATATTATTGCGATATGGAATTAATGTTTTACATTCAAATCGTTCGCAGAGTAACAGCGTAAGTGCTATAAAGTTGGCTGTTTAACGATGCGGAATACACCATGAATCTCGACGAATTTAAAATATTATCAGTAGTACTTATTTTTGTGACTACTGTGCTTGCTGGTTTGTATCCGTTTTTACGTAAATTTAAAACGACACGACCTTTAGAATCTCCTGCAGCAGAAGCATTAGCGTCGGGCGTCTTTCTTGGTGCTGGTTTAATTCATATGCTGGGTGATGCCTCAACATCATTTTTAGATCATGGTATCGAGTATCCTATTGCTTTTGTATTAGCAGGCTGTGTCTTTTTGCTTCTATTATGGTTTGAACACTTAGGTCGTCGTTTAGATGAACATGGTGATAGTAATAGTCCGGCATTTGCTATTTTAGCGATGATTATTTTATCTATTCATTCGTTATTAGCAGGCACAGTACTAGGATTAAGCGGTTCTATTACCATGATGGTGATGATTCTGATCGCTATTTTAGCGCATAAATGGGCTGCAAGTTTCTCATTAGCGGTTCAATTAAGTAAAAGTCGTTTATCATTGCGCCAGTCTTTATTAATGTTTGGGTTATTTACTTTAATGTTGCCGCTAGGGGTTGCGTTAGGGTCTGGTATTTTAGAATACACCAGCAGTTACCCATTATTAGAGCCGATTTTTTATTCATTAGCAGCGGGCACATTTTTGTATCTCGGCACATTACACGGCTTAAAACAATCGACAATGGTTGATAAATGCTGTGATTTAAAGAACTTCACTTTCGTTGTGGTTGGCTTTCTATTAATGGCTGTGGTGGCTATTTGGACTTAAAATAATAACGGCGACTGAGTAAGTCGCCATTGGTTAACTTATTTGTATGTAGTTAGCGTTATTTCTGTTCAGTTAATAAGTCAATAAAGAACGCATATTCTAAAGCATCTTCATGAAGTGCTTTAAAGCGACCAGATGCGCCGCCGTGGCCTGCTTCCATATCAACTTTAAACAACAAACGGTTATCGTTTGTCTTAACATCACGCAGTTTGGCAACCCATTTCATTGGCTCAAAATACTGCACTTGTGAGTCATGTAATCCTGTAGTCACTAATAAGTGAGGGTAATCATGCGCTGCAATATTATCGTAGGGTGAATAGCTCAACATATAATCGTAATATTCTTTATTGTTTGGATTTCCCCATTCGTCATACTCATTAGTGGTTAACGGAATGGATTCATCCAGCATCGTTGTAACAATATCAACAAATGGTACGTGAGCTGCGACACCACAGTAAAGTTCAGGTGCTTGGTTGATAATTGCACCCATTAATAGGCCGCCTGCAGAACCTCCAACAGCAAAGATCTTATCTTTCGCGCCATAACCTTGTTCGACTAACGAGCGTGTCACATCAATAAAGTCATTAAAGGTATTTTGCTTAGTGAGTTTTTTACCGTCGTCATACCATGGACGTCCCAACATTTCAGAGCCACGAATATGAGCAATCGCATATACAAAACCGCGATCTAATAAGCTTAAACGGGTTGATGAAAAGCTTGGATCGATAATGGCACCGTATGAACCATAACCATATTGATACAACGGGTTAGTGCCGTCCTTTTTAAAGCAATCTTTACGATAAACCAATGATACTGGAACCAATTTACCATCACGGGCAGGCACCATGATGCGTTCAGAGCGGTAATTGCTCGCATCAAAATCGCCTAAAATTTGTGTTTGTTTTAATACAACTTTACTGCCATCATTTAAATTAAAATCATAGTGAGTACCAGGGGTAGTCATACTTGAGTAATACAGACGTAATTTGTCAGTATCGATCTCTTTATTACCGTAAAGATAAAGCGTGAATGCTTCATCATTGAACTGTAATTGTTGCTGTTGTTGAGTGTGAAGATCACGCACTGTTACGCGAGTTAAGCCATTTTCACGCTGCTGATAGACCAAGTAATCATTAAAGATCTCATAATCTTCCAGCATTGCTCCTTCTTGAGCAGGGATCACGTCTTGCCAATGATCTTTATTACCAATATCGGCCGTTGCGACTTTCATTAAGCGAAAGTTAACCGCTTTATAGTTGGTTAAAATATAGAACCAGTTATCAAGCTTAGAAATACTGTATTCCAAACCTACTTCACGATCTAAGAACGAGATTGCTTGCGCATTGGCATCGTTAGCATCAATAACAGAGACGGCACTGGTTTCGGTGCTTGAATGCCAAATATAGATAAGTGAGTTATCTTTACTTTTACCGATTGAAGTATAAAAAGTCTGATCACTTTCTTCAAAAATAAGCTGATCGTCTGCTTGTGGTGTACCTAAGCGGTGACGATAAACTTGATAGCCTAATAAGGTTTGAGGATCTTTATGGATATAGTAAAACGCTTGGTTATCGTTTTGCCAAGCGACAGAGCCACTAGTACCGGTGATTTCATCAGCAAGATATTGACCTGTTGTAAGATCTTTAATCTTAATCGTGTATATACGACGGCTGATAGTATCTTCTCCATAAGCCAATAAATTTTCATTAAGGCTAATGCTTAAACTTGAGACATCATAATAATCATGCTCAGATGCAAGTTGATTAAGATCGAGTAATACTTGCTTATTCGTGCCTGCAAAATCAGTTGCACGAACAGAAATAGGGTACTCGTTATCACCTGATACTTCGCTGGAATAATAATAACTGCCTTGCTTTACAGGAACCGTATTATCATCTTTAACAATACGTCCTTTTAATTCATCAAATAATGTTTTTTGTAGCCCTTTGGTGTGTGCCATCACTGCGTCGGTATAGCTATTTTCAGCATTAAGATGCGCGATGATCTCAGGATCCGTTCGGCTATCATCTCTCATCCAATAATAATCATCAATACGGGTATCGTTATGAATGCTCATCTCATGGGGGATCTTTTTAGCAATCGGTGCAATAACGGCTCGATTGATGTTGTTATCATGAGATGTCGCTGATGTTGTGTTATTCACAGTGTTGTCCTTTTGTGGCAACTGAATAGAATAAATCTACTCAGTAAGGCCAATAGATACAGCAATATTATTTGCTTTGATGATAATAATCTTGGGGCGAATAAGCTTTTTTTCAATCCTTGATTCGACAAAACAAAATGGTCAATAGTAATGCGAGTAAGCGATGATTATTGATGGGAAATACTAGGATGGTAATTGATGTTTTCATTATTGATGACTCTTGGTTAACTTGTTGATTTTTAATGTTTTATCTGGTAATTTTTAGGTTTGTTTTTTCATGCTGTGAGAATGAATAAAAAACCAAAATTTAACGTGATCTTTATCATAAAAACTATTAACTAATTACTTATGATGAAAAACAATATAAGTTATCTGATTGTCATAAAATGAAAAAAAGCAATATTATTGCGATAGGTGTGCTTGCTTTAGCTGGACTTATCGGTGCAAGAAATTTTTATACAACTCTGTACCCACAACATGTGGTAAATATTAATGGTAATACACTGAATTTAGGGCAAGTCTACTCACAGAATTTATTATCTACTGTGACGATAACAGCAGATGGAGCAACATTATTAACTGTTACTTCACCACTTACAACCATAGTTAAGCAACTCACTATGGAGCTTAAACATGACGTTAATAAAGGTAATCGTAAGCTTGATAATGGTGAAAAAATGCAGTTATCGACCGCATATTTCAATACCAATATAACTATTCAGCTATCTACATTCGTTGTTTATAAAAGTCAGTATTATAAAGCTATTTCAATGCCATTAGAGTCTGTAGCTGTAAGCTATACCGCTAAGGATGAACTGCAATTTAATGACATTATAGAGTTAGCTCAACGCTATCAAAATAAGATCCAACAGACATTTAATAATAACTATAATTTTATAGATTAAGAGCCTTATAAAAATGACGCTTTACTGTTTGGTATGAAAGATTTTGATAAATGAGAGTTGTGATTTTTTATTTAAGGACAGCCATAACTTTTTACGATTTTTTAAGGACAGCCATATCCTTGCACATTAGCCATGAGCTACTACAATTAAGCTTCAAGTTGCTTATGGTGAAACCAATGACAATCTCAAGACGTAAATTAATAGAGCCTCAAATTACACCTTTTTATCATGTGATTAATCGCTGTGTACGACGGGCATATTTATGTGGCGATGATCCATATAACGGCAAAAACTATCACCACCGTCGAGGTTGGATTGTAAATAAAATCAAGCAACTAGCCGCTGTGTTTTGTATTGATGTGTGCGCTTATGCGGTGATGAGTAACCATTATCATTTGGTGCTAAAAATAGATACTGAGCAGCAACAGAAGCTAACCCCGAAAGCGGTAATATCACGTTGGTTGCAGTTATTTAATGGTCATCCTATAGCAGTCGATTTCTTAAAAGAAGGGCAAGTCGGTGCAGAAAAACAACAAGCGTTATCAAATTTAGTGGCTGAATGGCAGCAACGATTAGGCAGTATTAGCTGGTTTATGCGTTGTCTTAATGAAGAAATTGCCCGTAAAGCCAATAAAGAAGATAAATGCAAAGGTGCGTTTTGGGAAGGACGATTTAAATCTCAAGCATTGCTGGATGAGCAAGCGTTACTATCGTGCATGATGTATGTTGATTTAAACCCGATCAGGGCAGGCGTTACACCGTCACTAGAACAATCAGATTTTACTTCTATTCAGCAGCGCATTCGTGAATATCAGCAACCGAAAAGTGTCGCTAAACTATCACCATCAAATAAAGCGCGCTTCCAATTATTACCCTTTGTGGGGGCTGAACATCAGTCAAAAACTGCCGGAATAAACTTTGCTTTTGCTGATTATCTCGAACTAATTGATTGGACTGGTCGATGTATTCGCGAAGATAAACAAGGGCTTATAACATCGAATCAACCCAAGATTTTACAACAATTGGGAATAACGTCAGATGCTTGGCTTGAGCATAGTGAACAATTTATGGAACGTTACGCCAATGTAAGCGGTAAATGGTCTCGAATGTGTGCTTTCAAACAACATGCTGGTGGCCACTGGTGTAAAGGAAAGTCTGCAAGTCATCAACTGCATCCTAATTAGACATAGCTTTTGATAATCGAATGAAAATACTGCAATCATCGTCAGAATTGTGGGTATTGACGATCCTGAAATATGGGAATCGAACCGATTTACTCAATAATTCTAATTATAATCTGTAATATTTATTGGAAAAGAGTTTGTTGCTGGTGAAATGATTTATATCTTAGGAACTATATACAATAACTAATAAATTTGGCTGTCCTAAAATACTAAAATAGTCGGTCTGGCATAAATGGTAAAATAAGGTCAAAAAAGATATGGCTGTCCAGTATAAGAAATCATAGTTAATGTGATGCAACGCGCGATTTTAAATATGAACAATTATTAGTCTTTATTAATCATCACAATAATGATTAATAATTGTCACTTAGCTTTAAATTAAATCAGTGTTCTATTTATAATATAGGGAGAGATAATGAAGCGAGCCGATTTTATACAATTATATTTAGAGAAAAAAGGTGTTAATAGATACTTAACGAAGCCTTACCCTGCATATTTAATTTTATTTCAAGCAAATCCTAAGCCTCGTTTATTTGAGTCGCCGTTGAAGTTATTTGTTTTACAATCAGTATTTGGATCTTTGTCATGGGGATTTATGATGTGGCTGATTATATGGCGATTTGAAAATTTTTCTGTTTATTATTTATATGCGAGTATATTTTTTGGGGTGTTTACTGCGGCAATATTAGCGGTGAATGTCGCAAGAACTCAAACAAGGTTAAAGATTGATAGTTGGGATCAATGGCAGCAAGATAACCATTTTGACGAATCATGCAATGGATAAAGATCTCGCTGGAGAGGGAGTAACTGATAGGGTTAAATAAATTGTTGAAATAACCAAACGGCTATTTCAACAATGAGTATTAATAACAGATTATTAGATAGATTAATCAATCACGACTAAGCAATTAGGCAATTCATTTTTTTCTTCTGTATAAGGTAGGGCATTGGTCAGTAACTTCCCCGATTGTTGCAAGCATTGAATAAAGCCTTCAAAGGTTCTGTCTGCTTTAACATCTTTGGTAAAATCACGAACTAAACTTTGCCATGCTTCATCGCTGACTCGTTCGCTAATACCATAATCCGTTAGAATTTCAACATAATGCTCAGCTTCACAAACAAAGATCATTACACCTAAGTGTTGTTTAGTACGATGAACACCGTTGGCTAAAAACTGTTCGCGAGCAATAAGGCTTGCACGACGATGTTTTACAGCTTTAGGTAATAAACGGAATTTTATCATCGGAAGACGAAAAATTAATGTCAGAATAATAAAGGTGCTTAATTGTACCCATAAAATATCTGTTAACTCTAACCATAACGGAGTAATCGTTAACAGAGCCGGAACAAACAACGCAATAATGGCTGCCCACAGCGTCGGTACAAAGTAATAGTCATCAGCTTTAGTTGCCATTACGGTGATTAACTCAGCATCGGTCGTTTTTTCCATATCACTGATGGTTTGACTAATTGTTTTTAGCTGCTCGTTTGTAAATAATTTCATTACCATCCTCCTGATGCACCGCCGCCGCCAAAGCCACCGCCGCCACCACTAAAACCACCACCGCTGTTACCACCATTGCCGCCAAAACCGCCACCGAAGCCACTAGAGCCACCACGGTTTGACGAACCAAAACCACCACTGGTGAAAACATCACCATCACGGCCATAATAGGTTGAACGATTACGGCGTCGACGACTAAAGGCAATAATTTGGATGATAACTACAAACAATATGAACAAATAGAAATCGTATGGCGGTTTATCTTCAGTAGCGACGGGTTTATATTCACCATGGATTGCAGCAATTATGGCGTTGACACCATTATCAATACCGGTAGCAAATTTACCCGCTTTGAACGCAGGTTTGATTTGATGGTTAATAATATTTATCGCAATTGCATCAGGCAGTGCACCTTCTAAGCCATAACCGACTTCAATACGCATTTTTTTGTCGTTTTTGGCGATAATTAATAGCACACCATTATCGTGTTTTTTCTGACCAATTCCCCATGCTCGACCTAACTGGTAGCCGTAATCAGCAATAGGAATACCGTTGGTTGAAGGGATTGTCACCACGACAACTTGGTTTGATGATGATTTTTCTTCTGCGGCCAGAATCTGATCGAGTTGTTGTGTTTGTGTTTGATTAAGCATATGGGCGTCGTCGACCACTCTTCCCGTTAAAGCAGGAAAAGTGATCGCAGCCAATACATTTTGGCTGACGAGCAACAAAAGTCCACATACTAAAAGGACTTTTTTCATTTAAAACTCAACCTTAGGTGCAACATCAGCATTGGCAGTGGTCGCAGTGAAATTTGGTTTGATTTTCAGATCGCTATACATTGCCCAATGCCATAAACGACCAGGGAAAGTACGAATCTCAGTATTAAAGGCTTTTACTGCATTAATATAATCACGACGAGCAACTGCAATGCGATTTTCTGTGCCTTCTAATTGTGCTTGAAGCGCAATAAATTGTTGGTTAGCTTTAAGATCAGGATAACGCTCAGACACAACCATTAAACGAGACAATGCTCCGCTTAGTTGGCCCTGAGCAGCTTCAAATTTCTTAAATGCGGCAGGATTGTTTAATGTTTCAGGCGTCACTTGCATTGAAGACACTTTTGCTCGCGCTTCAGTAACGGCAGTTAAGGTATCTTTTTCGTGTGCGGCATAACCTTTCACTGTGGCGACAAGATTAGGGATCAAATCTGCACGGCGTTGATAGTTGTTTTGTACTTGTGCCCAGTCAGCATTAACTTGTTCATCAAGAGTGGGAATAGTATTAATGCCACAGCCTGTTAATTGAGTTAGCAATAATGCTATAAACAAATATTTAATTGATTTTAGATACTTCACCATAAAATTCCTTTGTTATGCTTTTAAGTGATTATTATTAATCAAGTAAAGCATAAATTTCATCATAGTTGGTAAATGATTATCTATAATTGTGACGATTTTATGTTAGAACGTCGTTTTTTGAATAAAATTAATCATAACAGTGCTAAGGAAGATGAAATTAAATTCCACTGAGGAATGGCTGGAGTATAAAAAACAACCCATGCTAACGATTAGTTTAGCATGGGTAAGATGATGTTTTTAATCGTGTCATGTTGTTAATTAAATCCAGCAATATCACCTAAAGGTGCCAGTAATGGCATGGTGAGTGCTATTTAGCCAGAGCCTGAAGTTACTGCCTGATACTAAGCCTTCAAACATAAAGTTCATTAAGCCTACGCCGCCACCGGCGCTAAATAAACCGATAGTTTTATAAATCTTATCGCCACTAGCATCTGTAGCATAAGTAAATGAGGTTGGATCGATCACTGTCCGTTTTTTAAACCCCATCAACAATAAAACTGACGGTTTGTTGAGAGAAGCTGCCCGCAGGAATTAAGTAAGTCAGTAGGGCTGCTAATACTCCGACTATCAAAATAATGATTAATGTGTCAGGTACTTGCCATGATTTTTTGGTGTTGGTAGTGACGGGATGATCTATTGAACTTTGCAAAATATAACCCACTAAAAAATGATGTTATATGCATAAAATATCAATTATTATGCGCCATGTATCAATTTAATCTTTTTGTTATCACCATGAGTAGTATTATATTTTGCATGATAACTAAGAATATTTATTTGTTGTAAGAATAATACAAGGTTTTAATAGGTGGTTTTTTATAAATTATTGTTTATTAGTCTATTTTTGTCATTTTTGTTGGTTGTTGTTCACAAAGTTTAACTGGAAACCACAAATTTATTTTCGTACTCTCCGTTAAATATCACGATTGTTAATAGCGATAGCTGCACGCTTAATGCGTATTTGTTTATTGCATATTATTTAAATAATAGGAGACATACATGGTAGATTTATGGCCATTAATTGGTGTAGTGATCATCACAGCAGGATTAGCATTTAAATTAAATACCTTGTTAGTTATTTTAACTGCAGGGGTTGTTACGGGTTTAGTCGCTCACATTCCATTATTTGAGATTTTATCTATTCTAGGTGAGTCATTTACCAAAAACCGTTACATGTCACTGTTTATCCTTATATTACCTATGATCGGTATTTTAGAACGTTATGGCTTACGTCAACGCGCTGAAACCTTAATCGGTAGTATGAAAAGTGCTTCAGTAAGTCGTGTATTACTGACCTACCTTGCGCTACGTAAATTAACCAATGCTATGGGGTTACATTTAGGTGGACACCCATCAATGATTCGTCCGCTAATTGCGCCAATGGCAGAAGCCGCAGCAGAAAAGCAAATAGGTGAATTAACCGATAACCAAAGTCAGCGAATTCGGTGTTTATCTGCCGTGAGTGAAAACTTTGGTAATTTCTTTAGTCAGCTATTGTTCATTGGTGCTGGTGGATTGTTACTGATCAAAGGTGTGATGGAAGATAACGGTATTAAGGTTGAACTTGAACAAATGTATTTGTGGGCATTACCAACAGCGATTGCTTCTTTCGCCGTCTTTGCTGTGTGTTGCAAATTGGAAGATATGCGATTAGCGCGTCATTTGGCCACCCAATCAGTGCCACAAAAGGAGCACAATAATGCTTGAGTATGTTTATCAAACCACAGGCTTATTACTGATTGCTTTTGCGATACAAAGTTTTGCTGATAAGAACAGTGCTAAACGGTGGGGAACTGGTGCGTTTTGGCTTATTTATGGTATCACTTTTATGTGTGGCCCTTTGATGCCTCATTGGGTAACAGGGTTATTAGTTCTAGCGTTAACCTTACTCGCAACTGGTGGCTTTATGGGAGTTGGTACTTATAACTGTACTGACGATAGCACCAAAGCAAAAAGTGCGATTACGCTTAAAAATAAATTGTTTATTCCAGCAGTGCTGATTCCAATTGGTACCATTGTAGTTAGTCAATGTACTGATTTAGGTGCGCTTACTGGGCTTGGTATTAGTTCAGTGCTGGCAATTGGTGTCGCGTTAGTGATCACTAAAGGATCAGCAACACAAAGTATCAATGAGGGCCGTCGTTTAATTGATGGTATTGGCTGGGCGGCAATATTGTCACAATTTTTAGCTGCATTGGGCTATTTATTTAGCCAAGCAGGAGTTGGTGATACCGTTTCACAACTGGTTAAAATGATTGTTCCAGATAATAATCTACAAGCATATGTTGTGGCTTATTGTGTGGGGATGATGTTATTTACGGTAGTTATGGGTAATGGATTTGCTGCATTTGCGGTGATCACAACTGGTATTGGTATTCCATTATTGATCATTGAACAAGGCGGTAACCCTGCAATCGTTGGTGTATTAGGCATGCTATCGGGTTATTGCGGTACATTGATGACCCCTATGGCTGCTAACTTCAATGTTGTTCCTGCTGCATTATTAGAACTCAAAAATAAAAACCATATAATTATGACGCAGTTTTTACCGGGCTTAGTGATGCTGGCTTTCAATATTGTTTTAATGTACACGTTGGCTTTTTAAAGGACGAATAACCATGAAAAAAATACTAATTACTGGATTTGAACCTTTTGGTGGTGCTGCAATTAATCCTGCATTAGAAGCAGTTAAGTTACTTGAGGGCGTTGTTCTTAATAACGGTGAAATTGTTATCTGCCAAGTACCTGTTACGCGTTTTAAAGCAATCGATGCCGTGATTGAGGCAATTAAATATCATCAGCCAGATTATGTGATCACTGTAGGTCAAGCAGGTGGGCGTGCGGCGATCACACCTGAGCGTGTGGCGATTAATATTGATGATTTTCGTATTGCGGATAACGAAGGTAATCAACCGATTGATCAACCGATTGTTGTTGATGGTCCTGATGGATACTTCTCAACCTTGCCTATTAAAGCGATGACGCAAGCGTTACAGCAAGCAGGTATTCCGTGTCAGGTTTCTAATACAGCGGGTACGTTTGTCTGTAATCACTTATTTTATGGTGTGCAGCATTATTTACGTGATACTCGCATTGCGCATGGCTTTATCCATATTCCACTATTACCTGAGCAAGCTGCACTCACTAATCAACCAAGTATGTCGTTAGCGATGATTGCTGAAGGTTTAAAAGTGGCTGCTCAAGCCGTGATTGATAATGAGCAAGATATTCAATTAACGGGTGGTACTATCTGCTAGTTATTGTTGATAAATTGATATAAGAGCTACACTGGTAGCTCTTCTTCAATAATATCGGGATAGCGGCTTTGAATTAGTGTGATTTTATCAAGTGAATGTAAAATGGCATCAATGCATAAGGGATCAAACAGAGTTCCTGAACCATTGATTAAATACAGTTCAACATCGTCGATTGACCACGGTTGTTTATAAGGTCGGTGACTTAACAATGCATCAATAACATCCGCTACCGTTACTATTCGTGCTTCTAATGGAATATCAGTACCTTTGAGCTGACTAGGATACCCTTTACCATCATAGCGTTCATGGTGATGACGAATAATGTTCAAAATAATATCCAGTTCTTGGTTATTATCGTATTTAAAAGTGGTTAATATGTTAGATAATAACTGGCAGCCTAATTCTGGATGTTGATTCATTATTGCTCGTTGTTCAGCGGTATATATATCAGTTGAGTATAAAATATCTTCCGGAATGAGCGATTTACCGATATCGTGCATATCCGAAAAATGATAAACCGAATCGACAAAGTCACCATTACACTTTCTTCTTTTTGCTAAATAGAGTCCTATTAGGCGACTATATTCAGCCACTCTTTTTAAATGGTTTTGAGTTTCTGGATCTTTATGATGACTTAACAATAAAACTGTTTTAACTATAGAATGGAATGCTTTTTTATTATTAAAATCATCAGTAATAAGCAAGGTGATAAGAATAGAAAAAGTTGTAAAATAATCGACTTTTTCACTAAAAAAATCCTTGACTCTAGCATTAATAAACAGGATGCCAATAAAAGTGTCATTAGTATAAATTGGGCAAGCCATGCTTGAAATACAATTACTTTGTAATAATCGTAAATGAATACGCTTTACTGATGATTGATGAGAAAGCATATTATCAATGATACTTGGCTCTAATGATGTGCGCATTTTACTTAAGCGTGGTGATTGGCTGATTGATTCAATAAATGTTGGAAAATTATCGCCATAAGCAGCACTACGATAAACGGAGTATAAATTATCGTGATCATCAATTCGAGTAACAGCAATCCCTATAATATCGGGGTATGATTTTTGTACTGAATCAACAAAGAGATTCAACCGCTCTTTAAGAGAACGAGTTGAGTTTAAGAATGAATACATCAAAAAATCCTTTTCACAACATATGCATATTGGTTTATATTTGATCAGGAAGATTTGTTTGTATAGTTATTTATTAGCTATAAGCACTATTTTTTACATTGTGGAGTGGAATAGCGCTATATTGACGCTATTCCTATGTCATGACGATTATTTTAGAACGACTTTACCCATTGTATCTGTTGACCAACTATAGCTTTTTTTGTCTTTTCCTATCAGTTTAGCTTGACCGTTAGTGAGTGCGATAAGTCGTGTATTTTCATCATCAGTGAAAATAAAAGATTGATCTTTGATCGATTCAGTTGTCCAAGAACCATTATCAGAGAGACTACCGTCCGTATAAAAACCACGGAAACTAGCGGTGAGTATTTGCTCGTTGTCACCTGATATTTGAACGGTAATACTATTATCGCTACTTAAGCGATAACTGAGAGTCTCGCTGCTAATCGTCAGTGCTTTAAACTTCACATCTTCGTCTGTCTTGATAATAAACCGTGCGTTATTTTCACGAGTAATATCAAGTTTTCCATCAACCAGTGTAATCGCTGAATACTCAGTTTTAGCAATATCGGTAAGATGATCGGCAATATTACATCTTAATGTTGTGAAATCAGCGTTGATCTGTTCTTGTTTATCAACACAAGTGCCTACCACATATAAAACTAATGCATTGATGTCTGTAGAAATTTGAGCGTAATCTTGTTTTTGTTGATCAGTTAGAGCCGAAATATCTAATCCAACTTTATCAACAATAATATCTTCACCATCATTAGAGTTACAGCCAAGCAATGCCGTTGTAATGAATGCAGCTAAAATAAATTTATTCATAACATTTCCTTTGTATATTTATATTGTCGATTAAATTTAAATGTGATTTTTTTAGTTATTTAAAACAACTATATTTACAGGGTAGGTTATTAATAAATAAAATCTATTAATGCTTTTTGCTGTTTATTATTTATTTTTTTAATTGTTAATCATGGTGTTATGTTTTGTGGTGGTATTTTTTGTTGTTGGTGTTTATTTAATGTGGGTTTTTATTTTAATGCTAACTATATGTTGTGGTTATATAAAAATGTGATAGGTTTTTGACTGTTCTTAAATATAAGAACAGTGTCTTAAAAATATAAAAAAGCGGATTAAAAGATCCGCTTATTAATTATGTGAATAAATTAGTTCTTGAGAAAAATATTACTCATCAAGATAACTATCTATTGGTGGACATGAACAAACTAAATTTCGATCTCCAAATACGTTATCAACACGATTTACACTGGGCCAATATTTCGCGGTTTGAGTGTGTGGTGATGGGAAGCAAGCAACCTCACGGCTATAACAATGACTCCATTCAGCGTCACGCAGATCAGCTTGAGTGTGAGGAGCATTAACCAATGGATTATCATCTAAAGGCCATGCGCCAGTTTGTACTTGATTAATTTCCTCGCGAATGGTGATCATCGCTTCACAAAAACGATCTAATTCGGTTAAATCTTCTGATTCTGTAGGCTCAATCATTAATGTACCTGCGACAGGGAACGACATTGTAGGCGCATGGAAACCATAGTCCATTAAGCGTTTGGCAATGTCTTCTTCTGATATACCAGATGCAGCCTTTAATGGACGAATATCAATAATACATTCGTGAGCGACGTGACCTTGTGTTCCGCGATACAAAATAGGGTAATGAGGCCGTAAACGTTCCATTATGTAGTTCGCATTTAATATCGCGATCTCGGTAGCTTGCTTTAGTCCTGCTTCACCCATCATTGAAATATAGGCATATGAAATTGGCAGAATTGAAGCTGATCCGAGTGCTGCTGCTGATACAGCATATTGATTTTCTTGTAAGTGTTGATTATCAATATGGCCTGGTAAAAAAGGACTAAGATGCGATTTAACCCCGATTGGTCCAACACCCGGACCACCGCCACCATGGGGAATACAGAAGGTTTTATGAAGGTTTAAGTGAGAAACATCCGAGCCAATAAATCCAGGGCTGGTTAATCCCACCTGTGCGTTCATATTTGCGCCATCAAGGTACACTTGCCCGCCTGCAGCGTGGACACGTTCACATACTTGCTGTACGCCTTCTTCATACACACCATGGGTTGAAGGGTAGGTGATCATGATGCAAGATAAATTATCGCGGTGTAGATCAATTTTATTTTGTAAATCATTAAGATCAATATTGCCTTGGTCATCACAAGTAACCACAACCACTTTCATTGATACCATTGCCGCAGAAGCGGGGTTGGTACCGTGGGCTGAGCTTGGAATTAAACACACATTACGATGTTGATCACCATTGGCTTGATGATAGCGCTGAATCGCAATTAGTCCTGCATATTCACCTTGTGCGCCAGAGTTAGGTTGTAGTGAGACTGCGTCATAACCGGTGATCGTACATAACTTAGCCGATAGCTTTTGTGCTAACTCTTGATAACCCAATGTTTGTGCTGGTGGAGCAAATGGGTGGAGTTGACTAAATTCAGGCCAAGTGACAGGGATCATTTCAGTGGCTGCATTGAGTTTCATGGTGCAGCTGCCGAGCGGGATCATGCCATGGGTGAGTGAATAGTCTTTGTTTTCGAGTTGTTTCATGTAACGCATCATGTTGGTTTCGCTATGATAGCGATGAAACACCGAATGGGTCAGAAATTTACTTTGGCGACGGCAACGCTCAGGAATAGCAGCAAACTCATCAGTAGCAATAGTTTCAGTATAGTAAGTAAGATCAAGAGCTTGATTGGTGAGTAAATGGAACAGAGTACGAATATCATCAATCGAGGTGGTTTCATCAAGGCTAATACCCAGTTTATTGGAATATTTGCGCAAGTTGATGCCAGCATCTAATGCTTGTTGATACAGGCTATCTGTTTGTTCTGCGGTAACTAATGTAAGAGTGTCAAAAAAGCTGCTATTTTCAATAATAAAGCCATTATCTTGTAAACTTGCAGCTAATATAGCAGTAAAGTGGTGCACACGGCGGCCGATTTTTTTTAGCCCCTCAGGACCATGATACAACGCATAAAAAGCCGCCATATTGGCAAGTAACGCTTGGGCGGTACAGATATTTGACGTCGCTTTTTCACGGCGAATATGTTGCTCACGGGTTTGCATTGCCATGCGCAGTGCGCGGTTGCCTTTGGTATCTTTTGATACGCCAATAACACGTCCCGGCATAGTGCGTTTGTATTGATCTTTAGTTGCCATAAAGCCAGCATGAGGACCACCAAAGCCCATTGGCACACCAAATCGTTGCGCACTACCTATCACCACATCGGCTCCCATTTCACTCGGTGGTGTCAATAAGGTTAAGGCTAGCAAGTCACTGGCAACAGTGACTAGGGTCTTTTTACTGTGTGCGGAAGCAATAATATCAGTTAAATCATCAACCTGACCGTTAGTAGCTGGATATTGTAATAAAGCCCCAAATACATCGTAGTCTTGAAGTTGTTGTGGCTCACCGATAATGATGTCAATGCCAATAAATTGGGCGCGAGTTTTAACCACATCAATGGTTTGTGGATGAACATTAGCAGCAATGAAAAACTGTGTGCTTTGACTTTTACCAGCACGAAGGCACAGTGTCATTGCTTCAGCGGCTGCAGTCGCTTCATCAAGTAAAGAAGCATTCGCAAGATCCATGCCTGTCATATCCATCACTACTTGCTGAAAATTAAGCAATGACTCCAAACGGCCTTGTGATATTTCAGGCTGATAAGGCGTATAAGCGGTATACCACCCTGGATTTTCTAAAATATTACGTAAAATCACACTTGGGGTATAAGTATTGTAATAGCCCTGACCAATATAACTTTTGTTGATAATATTTTTAGATGCGATCTGTTTAAGTGAAGCCAACATGTTAGCTTCACTTTGTGGTATTGGTAATGCCATTGGTTCAGGTAATGCAATTGCCGCAGGCAGAGTCTGCTGAATAAGTTGCTCAATGCTTGATACGCCAATTGTCGCTAACATCTGTTGCTGCTGCGACAGGTTAGGCCCATTATGTCGTTGAGCAAAACGAGAGTCATCACTAAGAATGCTAAGTAATGTAGTAGACGTCATTATTGTTTCCTTGGCGATGGCATTATACTTCAGCGATAGACGCAAGGTACGTGTCGCTATCCATTAGTGCGGTAAGTTGTGACATATCGTCTAATTTTATTTTAGCTATCCAACCACCGAGATAAGGTTCCTCATTGATGAGCTCTGGGCTATCTTCAAGTTCGCTATTAGTTTCAAGAATTTGACCACTAACGGGCGCATAAATATCAGAGGCTGCTTTAACAGATTCGACTAATGAAAAGGTTTCTCCTGCATCGGTGACATCCCCAATATCTGGCAGATCAACAAAAACAACATCACCTAACAATTGTTGTGCATGTTCTGAAATACCCATAGTGATAGTACCGTCACCGTTATCACGTACCCACTCATGGCTGGTTGTAAATTTTAATGTTGTTTCCATGCTTATACTCCTGTAAGGAAGATTGTATGAGTAATAATGTTGATTAATATTGTTAGTATTTACGGTTAAGATGCGAATGTTAATTTATTAATTCAAATTCTACGTAACCGTTTGCTGGTTGTCATAGCTATTTAACAATATTGCGGATGCGATCAAGATATCAAGTATTGGCTTTTCCGTTCCTGTGATGCTTTTGATAGGGTGGAACAATCATTGGATATCGCCTGCAGCTATTGGGAGTAAATCACCATGTCTCAATCTTTATTACAGACTCCGTTATATGATCTACATGTCAGAATGGGGGCCAAAATGGTGCCTTTTGCAGGTTATGAAATGCCTGTGCAGTATAATTTAGGCGTTAAAAAGGAGCATTTGCATTGTCGTGATGCGGCTGGGTTGTTTGATGTATCACACATGGGACAGCTACGTTTACGGGGCGAAAATGCAGCTAAAATGCTCGAAATGTTAGTTCCTGTGGATATTATTGATTTACCTGAAGGCAAACAGCGCTATGCATTTTTTACCAATGAAGCGGGGGGGATTGAAGATGATTTGATGGTGACTAATTTTGGCGATTATCTGTTTATTGTCGTTAATGCAGCATGTAAAGCACAGGATATCGCGCATTTACAAACCTATTTGCAAGCAGGTGTAGAACTTGAGGTTATCACCGATCGCGCATTATTAGCATTACAAGGTCCTAAAGCTGTCGAAGTGTTAGCACAACTTAATCCTCAAGTACGTGACATGGTATTTATGGACGCAATGCGTATTGATCTGCTAGGGCAAGAGTGCTACGTCAGTCGTTCAGGCTATAGCGGTGAAGATGGCTTTGAAATCTCAGTGGCGAATTCACATGCACAAGCACTGGCTATCGCTTTACTTGAAAATGATAATGTTGAATGGATTGGTTTGGGTGCGCGTGATTCACTACGTTTAGAATGTGGATTATGCTTATATGGTCATGATCTTGATTCGACAACTACACCTATTGAAGCAAGCTTATTATGGGGGATCAGCAAAGTTCGTCGCACTGATGGCGAACGAAGTGGTGGTTTTATCGGGGCTGATGTTATTTTAACGCAAATAGCCACTAAAGCCGTGAGCCGTAAACGTGTTGGATTAATTGGTCAGACAAAAGCGCCAGTTCGAGAAGGTAGCCTATTATTTGACACGAATGGCAATCATGTTGGCGTGGTTACCAGCGGTAGTTTTGGCCCTTCAGTTTCGATTCCTGTTGCTATGGCTTATGTTGCGCCAGTGTACAGTGATATTGATACGGTATTATTTGCAGAAGTACGTGGTAAGCGATTGCCAATGACAGTTACTAAAATGCCTTTTGTTGCTCAACGTTATTACCGTGGATAAATGGCTGTAGGTAATCGGTTTTGTTATAACTCATAGTCTTTATTGAGGCGTCTAATTGTACGCCTCAGTACTTAACTATAAAAAATAATTAAGTCATATTATTTATATCTTTATAAACTGATCGAAACATTAATTGAAATCCATCTTTTGTGAGTTCTTTTGCTTCTATTTTTGCCGCTTTTAGACGTCGATAACACTCAGCTAATGTTTTAATAAACAGATCTTTTTCATTTGGTGTTAGATGTTGAATATCCATCGTTAAATCTTCTTTATTTAGGATGTTGCACTCTATATCTAAGATAAGGTGATTGGATATAGAATAGTCGTAGTATGTGTTTAAGCATCCTGCTTGTATTTTTATACAGGTATACTATATACCTTTTTAGAATGTCATGGTAGTGACAAAATTTTCAAAACCGAATGATAAATGTTAATATTATTGATAGATTGTGTGATTTGGTGGGTGTTTATTGTCGATACTGCGACTTACTTGTTTTTATGGTAAAGTTCTATGGGTAAGTCGCTGTAAATTATTTGTTTTTATTGTTAATTTTGTATTTTTTGTTAGTCATTTTTACATAGGAATGTATATAAAAATTCAGTGATTTTTGTCATGTCATCAATAGTAATAAATTCTTCAGTTGTATGAACTTTACTCATCCCTGTCGATAGATTGACTGTTTTTAAGCCATTACCATTAAACACATTCGCGTCACTGCCGCCACCGGTTGATTTTGTAAATGGTGTTAAGCCATTGGCGGTAAATGCAGCCATGATACTTTGCACATGCAGATCATTATCATCAATATGATAAGCATTGTAAGAACGGCTTGATTCGATATTGATTTGAGCACCGTGTTTCGCTGCTGCTTGCTCAAAAGTTTCAATCATATGTGCAGTCTGGCGTTCCAGTTTGGCATCATTTAAAGAACGTGCTTCTGCTGCAAGATATAGTGAAGGCATTACAATATTAGTCACTTGTCCGCCTTGAACAACGCCAATGTTAGCCGTGGTTTCTTCGTCGATACGTGATAGACGCATATTGGTGATTGCATCAGCAGCAACAGTTAACGCGTTAATGCCTTCTTCAGGTGCCAAACCAGCATGGGCAGGTTTACCTGTAATTGTTACTTTTAAGCTTTGTTGACCAGGGGCTGTTGTCACAATCGCACCAATTGCGCCGCCTGAATCTAACACAATTGCTTTTTCTGCGGTAATGTAGCTCATATCAAATAGTTTAGAGCCTTGTAAACCACCTTCTTCATGAACCGTGAACGCTAATTCAATTGTTTTGTGATCACGGTTATCTGCTTGAATACAACGTACTGCTTCCATAATTGCAGCAATGCCAGATTTATCATCGCCCCCTAAAATGGTGTCGCCTTTAGAGCGGATCACGCCATTCTCAATAATAGGCTCGATATCATTACCTGGATTGACGGTGTCCATATGACAACTAATAGCAATAGTGTCATTGATGTTACCGTCTAAACGCGCATAAATATTAAAGCCGTTAGATACTGCTTCTGGCACAGGTAAACGATGAACAGTAAACCCTAATTCACCTAATTGTTCTGCAAGGGTTTCAGCAATGGCTTTTTCATTGCGTGACTCACTGTTGATTTTGATCAGTTCAATAAAGTGGTTAATAAGACGTTGTTGATTAATAGTTGACATAATTTAGCTTCACATTGGTATGGAATGCTATGACTGTAAACGCAAACGGAAGAGTAGGGGTTGGGGTTAAATCAAATTAAGTGGCAATTTATTAATAAAAATATCAAATTGTGTTAGCGGTATCGTGTTTATGGGAAAGAATTGAGATGCGAGATGCTTGTTATTAGTAATAAAAAACCACCGCTATAATTAGTAACGGTGGTTTTTAGTGTTATCTATAATCAAGATAACAATTATCCGTTAAGGATTAACCCCAAACGATAAGGCTGTAGTTTTTCTTACCACGACGGATAAGTGTGTAACGACCAAACAGTTTGTCAGCATCTTGGAAAGCGTAGTAAGCATCACTTACTTTTTCGCCGTTAACCATGATTGCATTTGACGAAATGTGAGTTTTCGCTTGGCTACGAGATGTTGCAAGTTCAGCGTTAACAAGTACTTGTTGAAGATCGTCTTCACCAGATGCTTGTGCTGTTGGCATGCCATCTTGTGCTAGTTGCGCAAAATCAGATTCTGATAAGTGCTCAAGGTCATTTTCAAATAGGCAACGAGTAATGTTCTGCGCTGCTGCTAATTGCTCTTCACCGTGTACTAGTGCCGTTGCTTTTTCTGCAAGAATACGTTGTGCCTGAGGTGCTTTGCCGCTGTTACGATCATCTTCTTCGATCTGTTGAATTTCTTCTTCAGAAAGGAAAGTAAAGAAACGTAGGAAACGGTATACGTCAGCATCTGCGGTGTTCATCCAGAATTGGTAGAACTTATATGGGCTAGTTTTGCTTGGATCTAACCAAACAGCGCCGCCTTCAGTTTTACCAAACTTAGTACCATCAGACTTAGTAATTAGCGGTACAGTCATACCGAATACTTGCTGTTGGTTCATACGACGAGTTAGATCGATACCCGCAGTGATGTTACCCCACTGGTCAGAACCACCGATTTGCAGTTCCATACCCATGTCTTTGTTCATGCTTGCAAAGTCATAAGACTGTAGCAAGCTGTAAGCGAACTCAGTAAAAGAGATACCTACTTCGTCACGATTAATACGTTGCTTAACAGATTCTTTGCTGATCATTTGGTTTACAGAAAAGTGCTTACCAATATCACGTAAGAATGTTAGGACATCCATATTACCAAACCAGTCATGGTTGTTTACCATGCGAGCAGGGTTTGTTGCATTGTCAAAATCAAGGAAAGGAGAAACTTGACGTTGGATTTTAGTAACCCAGTCTGCAACAATATCTAAAGTGTTAAGTGAACGCTCAGTCGCTTTAAAGCTTGGATCACCAATCATACCGGTAGCGCCGCCAACCAAGGCTACTGGATTATGACCCGCTTCTTGGAAGCGCTTAAGGCAAAGTAGAGGTACCAGATGACCTAGGTGTAAACTATCTGCCGTTGGATCAAAGCCGCAATATAATGTAATCGGACCCTTCGCTAAACGTTCGCTTAAAGCTTCTTCATCCGTAATTTGAGCGATCAGACCGCGATCTTTAAGCTCCTGAATTAAATTCAAATGATTCATGTGTTCTCCAATAATCATTTTATTTACGTTTATTTAAAAATAGGTACGGCATTATTCAATGTCAGTATCTGGTTTATTATGACTTGTAGACCAATAAATCCTACAACAAATAACGCTATATTATTTGTCGCTACATTATATTCAATTTGATGTTGTTTACCACGAAGTTTTCTAAGGGCAAGCACAGGAAACAGAATTGCTAGGATTGTTAAGAAAATTGCTGCGGCACCTAAAGCTGGAACAAAGCCATTAGGATACACAAGCGTGAAAACCAAAGGTGGCAAGTAGCACAGTACAGCAGTCATTAATCTGTCTATGGTATTATTACCACGTTTAAAGGTGCTTGCCAATGAATCAAATAAGCCTAATGAAACACATAGATAGGAAGTGAACATCGCGATGGATGAGAAAGCACCAATTAAGTAAATAATGTTGTTATTTTGAATAAATATCTGCATTTGTTGAAGCATAACGCCAACACTTGAGCCGTGTTGTGCAACATATTGAAAACTATGGTTACCAAATCGAGGTAACGAGCCCAACATGCTAATTTCCCAAATAATATAAACAACGAGGGGAAGTAAACCGCCAGCTACAAAAATATTACGCAGTGTTTTAGGTTTATCACGGCCAATATATTTAACCATACTTGGAACACTGCCATGAAAACCAAATGCAGTAATAAAGACAGGGATCGCAGCAAAGGCATATTTTGCTGAATCATGATCGTTGACTAAAAAATGACCATGAAGGTAGGGGATAATCGTAGTAACAAGAATAAAGAAAATAACGATATTACTGGTAAATAATACTCGATTGGCAATATCAACCGCTTTGGTGCTGATAAATACAATGGTAGCAATGATTATTGTGAATATGATTGCAATGGTATGTGATGATACCGATATATGAAAATAATCGGTGAAATCATTTTTATATATAGAAGAAGCACCTGCTATATAAGCACACGATAATGCATATAGTAATAACAGTAGTGATATATTAATTACCCACTTACCAGGCTTGCCAAATAAATCATAAGCAATGGCTTCAAGGCCTGTACCTTCAGGGTAATTAAGACAAACTTCTAATAGCATTAATCCGGTATAGGTCATTATTGCCCATAAAACGGTTAATAATAAAATAGTGTTATAAATGCCTAACCCTGCGGAAATTAAGGGTAAAGCAAGCATTCCAGCACCTAACATGGTTCCTGAAATAAGCAGCGTCGCGCCAATAGACTTTACATTCATGACGATTGTCCTGTGAATAGTACCTAATAGTTACCAAGGTATTAGGCAATAAGAACTTAACCGTCGATAATAAATAATCGACGATAATTAATTAAAATATAAATTGGTTTCATTGTTATAAAAAAACGCCAGTCATATAGACTGGCGCTGTATTCCTTATTAAGCAGCGGTATGTGCTAATTTTTGTTTATTTTCTTCATCAATAATTTCACTTAGAAGACTTGTGAATACATCACGAAGGTTATTCCAGTAATTATTAAAGCGAATTTCATCACGTAGGAAGTGAGTCATTACCGCTGAACGAAGAATATATACAGAACCAACAGTGTTCCACTCATTGTCACTAAAGCCACGGCTTTCTGCATAGAGACGTGGAGTTTGACCGTATTCTTCTTCTGATAGAGAAGTAGAAGAGGTTAGGAAGTCTTTAGTATAAGTACGACCTGTTGCGTAAGAGCATAGTTCGTAAATGCGTTGGTTTAGTTTGTTATGTGCCTCTAAGCTATCGTTACCGATTTCTTTGAAAGTAAAGTCAACCATATGGAAGTCTGGGTGCATAAGAGGACGAACCTCAAAACGACGACCATCAACAACAAATGGTTCAGCAGTTGCTAGTTTTTTCGCAAACCAATCAGCAGTTACAATACCACGGCCAATAACATGACCATAACCACTGATGTTTAGTGGTACTAGACGGTGAGCGGCCCATACTGCGGCAGCTGTTGCACCGGCTTTTGAACCTTCCATGATAGAAGAACCAAGTACTACTTGCTTATCTTCTTCATTATCATCACCCGCTTCTTCAAATACATAAGCTGCGTGGTAAGAAATTAAATCTACAATACGCTTGTCTTTCATTGCAACAGCACCTGCTGCATATTGAATGAAACCAACTTTATGTGGATCGACAGTAATTGAATCTGCTTCAGACATTGCTGCAAACGCATCGTATACTGCACGTTTTGGCCATACAACACCTTCAGGGATCACATCATCGTTACGATAACGCTCGATCAGTGCATCGTATTCCATGAATTGGTTATCATCATCAAGGAACATTGAACGTACGTAACCACCGTATGCTGCATCAACGTGAACATAGAAAGATGCGCCGTATTTCTCTTCACACTCTTGACGAAGTTTGATCACTTCATGAACAGCATCAATAGAACCTTCTTCAGTGGTACCTACTACAGATACCATACCAAGAATTGGTGTGCCTTCTTCCATTAGTTTGAACGTTACTTCGCGCATTTTTTCAACGTCAGTACGGTAATTTCCGTCAACGTCTAGTGGAACAATGTGCTCTTGACCTAGGCCAAGTACGTCCATTGCTTTCATCCATGAATAGTGCTTAGAACGAGGCACTAAGAATTTACCTAGTTTACCAGCATCAACCCCGACACCACGTGCAGTTAATGCACGTACTTCTTCAAAAATACCGCGTTTTTTCAATTCATCTGTTAAATCAAGAATCTCTTTAGATTTCATATTCAGTAGCTGATGTTCAGTCATACCTTCAACAAGATCTTTTGATTTCTCACAAGCAGCAATTGCTAGTGGCATTGTTTTAAGGTTACGTGCAACCCAAACACCTTCGTAGTTCGCAACAGTACCGCCTGAAGTGATATGTGCCCATGATTTGTTTACATCGTAGCCAAACATGCGGCATAGGTCATGACCTGCAGCCAACTCAAGTTCTGTCGTCACAGGAGAAGCTTCGTGCGCACAGTTATTTGGGTTGTAAAGCATGGTCATCACGTATGCAAGGTTTGACACCATTAATGTATCAGCATTCATGTGGCCAAGGTAACGAGGAGAGAACCATGGCACTGACTTTGTTTTAAGGCGTGCTGATAGATCTTGCAAAATACCTTCAGTACGGTAAAGCGTATCGCGGAAATCAGGTTGATGTTGAGTAACAGGCGTCATTAATGGCGCATCTTCAGGGTGGAAATCAGAACGCCAGTGCATATGTTCACTGATTGCGTAATCCATCATTTCTTTGAAGAATACTTGGTTTTCTGATTTTGGACCTAAGAATAGGGCATCTACGTTCATTTTGTCGCTCATAATAAAACCTATTTACTTATTAATAAACGCAATTCAAAAGACGGTTTGTAAGTCGTAATGAATATATTGTTTTTAGTAGTTATTTAATAATTTTTGGTCTGAGACCGCTAAATCGATTGTTATAAGAGAGGAAAGCCATTATTGATAAATCATTAATTTTATTTAATGGCTTTCTCTCTGTTACCTGCGATAGCGTTGATAAACGTTAAGGAGGTTATTGACTATTAATGTGTTTTCGCTGCAACTTTAGCTAATTCTGCTTTGTTTGAGCGTTTACCCCATGCGTATACAATAATTGGAATAATCACCATGATAACTAAGCCAAAGAACTGGAAGTTAAAGTAACTGCTTGCAGTGCCGACGTAGCTTGATGGTGCTTGAAAACCAAAGTAACCCGCTAGTAGACATGTTGCGATACCTAAGCCAGAGCAGATCCACATACCGATGTTGCCACCAGGAACAGTAAAGCTACGCTTGATATCAGGACGTTTGTAACGAAGGTAAATAGCTGCAGAGAACATCAATAAGTAAGCAACGATGTACACTAAAGATGTTAAGCCTAGAAGCATAAAGTAGAATGAGTCTACGTTAGGCATTACACAGATAAGCACACCCACAATTGAGATTAGGATAGCTTGAAGGTAAATAAGGTTAACTGGCACGCCTTGCTTGTTGGTTTTTTGAAGAACCTTAGGTAGTGCGCCAGCGTTCGCTGTTGCTTGTAGACCACGTACTGGACCTAAAACCCAAGAGTTAACTTGACCAGCAAGACCAATCGCCATACAAATTGCCATGATAGGTGTTAACCAGCCTAAACCCCACATCTTGAAGTATGTTTGGAATGCTTGAATAAGACCAGCTGTCATTGAAATGTGTTTAGTTGGAATACCAATGAAGATTGCAAATGAACCCACAACAGACACAATAACCACAAATAATGCAACTAAGAACACTGCGATAGGGTAGTTACGCTCAGCATTTTTAACGTGAGATACGTTAGATGCTGATACTTCCATACCCATTACTACGAATACGAAGCCGATAAACAGTGCCCAAGTACCTTTGTCTGAAAAATCAGGAATAAGGTTAGCTGTAGTTAATGAAAGGTCAGTAACAATAGGGTGACCACCAACAAGGTAGGCAATCGCACATGCTACAAGTACAAAGAATGGTAAAAATACACCCAAGATTACACAAAGAGTAGATACCCAACCCAGTGTTTTAACACCACGCATATTACCTAGCGTACATGCCCAATAAACCACTAAGATTACGGCAAGAATGTACATCTTGTTTTGTGCTAATGCTGGATCAAAAGCGTAAGCGAAAATAGCACCGACAATCATCAAAATAGATGTCATGCCGAATACCATTTGAATCCATTGCATCCATACAGCCACGAAACCCATGCGTTCGCCAAATGCTTCACGAACCCAGATAAAGATACCACCATCTTCAGGCCAAGCTGTTGCTAGCTCTGCTGAAACAAGTGCCGTTGGAATCATAAAACAAATTGCTGCAGCTAACGTTAAGAATATCGTCATCATTCCTGGCTGCGCTGTCATAGGGAGTGTACGAACACTCATAACAACCGCAGCGGTAATCATGACGAAACTAAATACGCCAATTTTAGCGGGTGAAGAATTGGAGCTTGCCATTGTAGACCTCAAAATCTATCAGTTAAGCAGTAAAGACTTAAAAAACGATACTCTATAAATATTAAAAATATCGATATTTAAACTGTCTGTCCGTAAAAATCGATTTTATAGTAATGATCGATTTTACTTTTGGGAAGCGAATTTAGCTGTTAAATTCTGATAGTTTAATTTGCATTTTTAAGCAATTGTCGTTTTAGTGATAGTTGTATATTTAGAGGAAATAATTACTAAGCAATATGCATATTGTGTGCGGGGATGGTGATTAACGTACTAGCCGAGTAACAATGATGGTTATTAAGCTGGCGATAAACGCAGCAATACTAGCGACGAATAAGCTAACAGCAGGCGATAAGATGTACAGTGAAATATAATGGTCATTGGTTTCACTAATAATATTTACAGCGTAAGGCATTGTTATAGAAAAACATATACACGTTATCCAAGCAAAAAATAATATCCATGCGGAATATGATTTGATAACAGTAAGTGTTTTGTTATGGAAAACTTCATAGTGTTTAATAACATAATGTAAACCCAGAAGAGGAACTAACGACCATAGAATGATAGAAAAACTGAATATACTGTGTTGATTATGCCAATTAAACATAATGAGATTAATAATAAATACGCAAATAATAGAATAAATACGATTAGTCATGATAATAAAAGATAAGTTAGGCATTCATGTCTAATATTATATTTTTTATTTAGTATAAATATCGCTACATTGCTCATAAAACAGCATAAGAAGTAGTTTTTCTAAATATAATGGTTAAAAATATAACCTTTATTAAATTTGTATATGTTTATGGTATATTTAAGTGTCAGTAACGGGGTATATATTATTAGTGTAGTCTATTTAACTCATTGATTTTTAATTTTATAAATCCTTGATGAACTATAAATAGTCATTATTGGTATAAAAAACGGATTATTGTAGATAACACGTAATTTGAGTTAACAACAAAAGCATGGTCACGTATTTGTTGTTATGACTATTTTGTGAATAATTACCCATTTTAAGGGCATTAAAATAAAGTGCAATTATTCATAAATAATACGGTTTTGTGGTGTGTGAGAGTAACAAAATTCGGTAATGGTCAGTGATGATTGTGAATGATACCGAGTTTTATGTTTAATCTGATGAAAGACTAGATGGTTGGTATGACTAAAAATAACTTTGCAACCATAAGTGATAGAATAATGTGCCAAATCAGGCACGATATCTTATGTGGTGAGTTTGAAGCTGGACAGAAACTGCTTCTAAGTGAATTAAAAGAGCGCTATCAAGTTGGTGGAACCCCACTACGAGAAGCGATGGTGCAATTATCGTGGCAAAAGTATGTCACTATGAAACCACAAAAAGGGTTTTGGGTAGCAGATGTATCCCTTGATGAACTACGAGGGATTTTAAAAGCTCGCTTAGCACTAGGGCACGTTGCGTTAAAAGATGCGATTAAAAAAGGTGATGAAACTTGGGAGTTACAAATTTTAACTGCTTTTCATAAGCTTAATCGTTTAGATCCAGAATCAGCCTTGTTTGATTATGATGAGTGGGAATTACGCCATAAAGAATTTCATTTATCGCTAGTAGCGTGTGAAGGCTCTGAGTTTATTCGCGATATGATCTCGCATGTTTACGATCAGCAAGAACGCTACCGCCATTTTTTACTCAACGCACGTTTATCACCAGAAAAGCAATACCATGATAACGGTGAACATGAAGCGTTGATGAAAGCGGTATTAGCCCGTAATGTTGAGCTGGCATGCCAATTACTAGAAGAACACAGTGAGCGTTTGTATTCTTTATTGGAAAAAGCACCATCATTAAAAGCATTACTAAACTTACCTGATGATGAAACCATTTGGTAATACCACCCATCAATAATTGATTAAGTTATGAAGTTTAACTTAATCAATTAATCCATTTTGTCTCTTCATAATAAATGTGTGTGAGGTGATTATTTCTAATGACGGCATGAAATTGAAATGCTAATTTGAATTCATGCTTGTTAAATGGAATTTAATTAATGTTCACACAACTCTCTGCGGCACAACCTGATCCTATTTTATCATTATCACTTATTTATAATGCTGATCAGCGCGAAAATAAGATGGATCTTGGTATTGGCGTTTATCGTAATAACCACGGTCAAACCCCGATCATGACGGCAATCTCACAGGCCGAAACCCGCTTATTGCAAACCCAAACCACTAAATCTTATGTGGGGCTAGCGGGAAGCGAAGTGTTTAACCAAGCTATGATTGATTTATTGCTTGCTAATACATCAGCACATAGCCGTACTGTGGGTGTTCAAACACCAGGTGCTAGTGGTGCATTGCGTATGCTAGCAGATCTGCTTCATGTGGCTAATGCTAATACCACTGTTTGGCTGACCGATCCAAGCTATGTTAACCATAAACCGGTAATGGAAGCTGCTGGGCTTAAGGTAAAATTTTATCCCTACTTTGATCGTGTTACTAAACGAGTAAATACTGATGCCATGCTATCGGCATTAGCACAGGCTGGCAGTAATGACGTAGTATTGCTACATGGTTGTTGTCATAACCCTACTGGTGCTGATATTAGCCTTGAAGATTGGCAAGCGATCACAACGCTCGCTAATAAAAATGGTTTTATGCCGTTTGTTGATATGGCATACCTTGGTTTTGGTGATAGCTTAGAGCAAGATGGCGCTGGCTTGAAGTTCATGGCTGACAATATAGAAGAAATGATGATTGCGACATCATGTTCAAAGAACTTTGGTTTATATCGTGAACGTACAGGCGCAGCATTGTTAGTTGGCGCTAATATTAACGATGCTCAAAAAGCTAAAGGACGTATTCTGACCCTTGCTCGTGCAAGTTATACCATGCCGCCGGATCATGGTGCTGCGCTTGTTGCTGATATTTTGACAGACAGTGCGCTAACAGCGGTCTGGAAACAAGAATTGACTATGATGCAACAGCGTATTATTGGTCTGCGTCAGCGCTTAGTACAAACATTAACAGCCAAAGGTTGCGACCAATTTACGTTTATTGCTGATCATAAAGGCATGTTCTCAATGACAGGGTTATCGCCTGAGCAAATTATGCGTTTACGTGATGAGTTTGCGATTTATGCAGTGGGTGATGGACGCGTTAATATTGCTGGTCTACAAGAGCAGCAGATTGATTACCTTGCGGATGCATTGATCGCCGTTACTCAGTGATTATTATTTAATAGTACAATTGAAAAGGTTCGCTATTTGGCGAATGTTGATACAACCATAAGTTGATATTCAATATTCACATAAAAATCAATTGTTTAATAAAAATACAACCATATATTGATATTACTCAAAACAACCATAAGTTGATATTTTCGTAGTATCATCACTATTAATTAAGACTGGCTGTAAGAAAGTTACTTACATGTTTTTAGGTTCATCGCAGCTTTCCGGAGAAAGCTGCTTTTATATTTAAAAAGAAGTATGCTGTATCTCGATACCTGTATCCATTCGCCTGATTAACTTTATCTTGTTATTTATCTCTTCAAATGTTCATGTGTTCAGTGGATAATTAGCAGAATAAATTATGCCATGAGGGTATGATTTAAGATTTCGAGCAAACTCTTGTAATCCCCAAATGAGGTCAGGAAAGTATGATTCATCATGAAAACGGTAGTTTGTGTCTGTTTTTTTTGGGGTGACTAAACCATATCACTTTCTACCGCTTTTTTATTTTAATTTCCCGCTAATCCGCGATGAACCATTTTTATTGTTTAGGTATATTTATGTGCAGTAGCTATTACATAAATTAAATCATTACATTTAATTTAACGGAGCAATAGCATTAGTATTGAATACAGTAAGATTATCTCTGCGGTTTAAACAATTCTAACATTAGGGGGAGCTAGTCATGGTGACTAATTCAAAATTGTACAAACAGAGTTAGGTCGTTAGTCCTGACTCGTGAGTTTTGGATTAAAATATCTATGTGCTAATACTATTTAATATGCTGGTTTATTATCTATCGAAAAACTATAAAATAATGACCAGTTTAACCTGACCACTACACACTGAGTTATCAGCTACCTACTCGGCAGTACACGCTGCAAATAAGCCTTGTAATGTGTAGACATTGTTATCAGCTACCTACTCGGCAGTATACATCAAGTATGTGTGGTTTGAGTTTTTGTCAGAGTTATCAGCTACCTACTCGGCAGTATACTGTAACTAATATAAATATAGCTTGTTATTATCAGATGATTAGATAAAAAACCAATAATATACCCTAAATTTTTTCTAGGTTATAAAACCAATAAATTAGGAATGGTAAAAATAAAAGGGTTAAATTATGGGAACAGATTGTAATGTGTGTGCTGTGTTTGCTAATCCATAGCTACTAAAAATAGGTATATTATTGATGCTGACTTCATTAGTTCTTTGAATGTTTAATCTAAATCCATACCCTTTACTTTTACTTTCTTCTGCTAATGAATGATAGTGTCTAATATCGCATTGTTTGTAAATGTTATACTTCTTGTTATCAAAAACCTCACCTCTATTATGCGCTCTTTTAGCAAGCCTCTTTATCTTTCGATGGAAACCAGCCGCTGACGATTTGTCGATCTTTTGATAACGCTTAAAACATGCAAAGGTACATTCAATTGGAACAATTAATGTTTTTGATATATCGAAGTAACCAAGATCTTGCATTTCTTTAAAGTAATTTTGAGTGAGTAGGTAATCTAATGCCATTTTATCGATGCTTACAAATGAAATCCGATCTCCTACAGTCTCATTACACCAGTTTGGAAAAGAAATACCAATAGAACGAATATCATGACGGTAACTAAAACCATGTAATATATTGATACACTTAGCTGCTAGAAATTCATTATTGCAATTAGTAGGAACAAATCGAATCGTTTTATAGTACCAATCCATAGTCTATTCTCCTTTACGTTGGTACAACCCGCCTTTGATAAGGTTAGCTATTAAAAAGTGCAGTTCATTTATTATTTTTTGCGGTATTTTTTGCGGTATTTTTTCTTTATTTTTTAATAAAGCTATATATTTTTCAGACTGCTCCAATAAAGAAAAGAGATCTTGATGAGTCGAGGGGTGGCGATAGCAAGTTACATCTTGTTGGTGTACACCGAATCTCCCTATACGAATAGGTTCTTCAGCATTAGGGTACCAATCATCAATCATAAAAATGCCTGCTCCTGCTTTATAGCAGCCTATGATAGGGCTTTTTTGTCCGTTGATTGATGTATGTTGAAATATACGGCTAGATTGATGTTTTTTTTCTTTCTTATCTTTTTCAATAAATGCTTGGCTTGGGTAAAGCGCAGCATTCGTTGGTAGAGTTAATTGTGCTTTTATCTCGAAAATAGTGAGACCATTTTTGGAGGAGAAAGCATTGATGATGAGGTGTTTTAATTCTTGCCATTTGGGATCAGATAGACAGTCATTATAAGTACTGTAATTTGTTCTAATATCTTCGAAAATGACGGGATTATTTTTCCAAGGCCAAGGTTTAATTTCAATATTTAATTGGTACGCTTTTTTCGTGTTTTTCCACAACCATTTTCCTTGACAAATATTGATTAGAAACCGACCTGCGAGTTCATCCCAACCGATTTTTGACTCATATAATTTAACCAGCTCAATCAAAGTGTTTTTAACCTCAGGCTCGCTACATTTGTAAGGTTTGCGAAGCTCGGAAGAGAATGAAACTGAAAAAACGCATTCAATATGCTCTGCGCCAAAGGGAACGCTACAGAAATCCATATGATGAGGGTTTCCTTGTGCAAGAGCTTCAGGTGTGGCCGTTTTTTTAGGGTTTCCTTTAGGATCGTAAGCGAGTGATGCGGCTTCCATTTGACAAAGTGCTGTTCGGCTCATAAAAGATAAAGGGGTTTTGTTTCCATCTGGCCAAATGGTAAAAAAACAAACATCGCTGGGATGGATTGAACGTTCATAAGCAAGACTAATAGGGATCTTCATGATTCATATTCCTTGTCTCTATTGTAGTGTAGTGTGGCTTGTTAATTTGGTTCCAAAACAAATCATGTAAATTTGTATCTTCTTTAATAGTTATTGGTTTGATGAGTCCAATGATAGGCTCAGCAAACACATGGTTGTAGTCTCTGAGGGCAAAAGGGCGTTCTGTCGGCTTTTCTAGGTAATGATACCCAACACAAGTTGGGGTTATATTTTGCGATGCTTTTATCTGTTGAATAATGTTTTCAAAGGAATCAATTTTCGTCTTGTATAAGGATAGCCATTGTCCTTGAAAAGTGGGTATTTGTTTAACCAAATCCTTAAAGCTAGAAGATACTTGTATCGTCTTTATGTCATCTATACTTATTCTTGCACAGCCTCCAGCAAGTCGTTTGGGCAATGAATACAATATCTTGCTTTGGTTGAGGTTAGCAAGATTATTTATTTTGAGAACTAAACTAAATTTTAGATCACAATGCCATTCATCATGAGTTGCTGGAGGAGATATATTATTTGTCAATTTTATTACACTCTCCCTAGTCATCCCTCTTTTTTGTAGGTGAAAAGTATGAATGCAGATAGCAAATGAATCGACTTTTAGATTTGAAAAGACCTTTTGTGCATTTCTCTCAAAAGCATGAATAAAGCCATAAAATGCGGTTAAAGAGGGTATTCCAATAGTGATAGGTGAGCTTATAGCAGATGCACCACAAACAGAAATCTGAGGCAAAAGAAGATATTGATTATCAAAGTTCTCATTAGGTGAAGTATAAGGTTGCTGTGTGTTTGATTTATTTTCAATTAAGGTAAATAGAAATCTAGTTGTTTTTGGATCGTAGGCAAATTGTCTTAAGGATTTTGTATTTGATAGATCAAAATTTAGTTTATGCACAAGATCTAAGTTATTATCTTTTATTGATTTTTTTTGTAATGATAACCACCGAGATATCATTTCTGTGATTGTGATTTTTAGTGTTTTTAACTTTTGTTGCTTTTGAGTGTGAGGCATCAGCCAGTTTGAATAATCAAAATAGTCGTAGAAAGCTTGTATTGCATCTTTAGTTAACCAATATGAATCGGGTGATATTTGACAATGTTTGACATCTTCAAAGCTTATAGTATGAGTTAACATGCGTAATGCTCCACCGCAGGTCATCGGAAGTACACCCATATTTGAAGCTCGGCTATAACGGGTAGTTTTACTTAACCAATAATGTTTATGAAGAGACTGATAGCATGAACTCTGCATTGTTTGAGAGGTAACAGGGGATAGAGATAAGTAAGAGTTATTCCCATCTGGTAATGAAATCTGTCGAACAGAATTAGCACCTAGGTGTACTTCAATACAAGAATTTGGAATTTTCTCAAGTTGTTTTGCTACGTACTTGCGTGTTTTTTGATAACAACCCAGTTTTGTTAAACGATCCCAGAGGGGATGCTGCTCATCTGCAAGTAATACGCCCAAGCAACAAATTTTGCCGTTCAAGATAAATTCACTGGTTAAAAAATTAGCGATACTGACATCCTTTGAATCATTCGCGTAAGGCAAAGTTTTTTGTTTTAATTTTGAAGATGAGAGGAAGTACTTAGGTATTTCACCTATTGGATCAGCTCTAATTATTCCAGTTGCTTTTATCTCGGGAAATTTAACATTGTGGCTTTGGCGAAATTTCATTGTATTAATACAACGTGACCACCAGTTGTTATCTTTTAATTTTTTCCTACAGTTTTCTCTATCGGTCAAAATTTGCTTTGCGTCTACTTTTGCGGTTAGGTTGGTTAAAATGATGAGAGCAATATCTTCGTTGTCTGTAATATCAATATTTGGACTCAGTGGACGAAAAGCTCTTTTGAATTCAACATTTATATCTGATGACGATGAATTAATAATTTCAGCTAGTGTACTCATTGACTACCTCGAAATGATAAATGTTCGATTAAACTCATCAGTTTGAAATTCAGCTAACCAAAGACAATAAACATCCCCTAGGTGAAACAGGTAATCAGTGAAACTTAATGGTTTATTTGGTTTAGCTTTCCGGCTGGTTTTTAAAAATCGTTGGTCGACCATTAATACAATTTGCTCGCGCGAACAATTAAGAAATATCGAGACTTCTAAAGCATTCATTTTTAGATTCGCAAGTAGTCCATTGTCACGCCATAAATTATTATCTATAAATCTCAATAACTCGTTAAGTACAATATTGTACTTTAAATTCCTTTCAGGTAATCGAATACAGCTAAAGAACAAATCTCCCAGTAAATCTTTTAGCTTCAAATTATCATGATGAATAATTGAATGTTCTAAATTAAATTCGATTTTTTGTTGTATTAAATGATGAAAGGATTCTGGCCAACGATGCCAAAAGTCAATGAAGGAAGCCCCATCAAACTCTTTTTGAGTAAGGTGAGTCCACCAATGTATTAGACCCCAACGATAGCTCTGAGGCAAATCAGGCAGTTGCTCGATAGTCTTACCTGCAAGCCAAGCAGAAGTTTTGTTTTCGGCACTATCTGGTTGTTGTTGGTTTGGATTAAGATACGTATCACATTCTCTGCAAAGTCCATTTAGACCAGCTATTCGATAATCATAATCTGCGCCACATGCGCACTTATATGTTAATAGAGCATTATGTTTGTGGCAGTGATTGTAACCGTTGAAATGCCATAAATAATGTCCAAAACCTTCCTCATATAAACATTTTGGACAACATGGAATAGTATTTTTTCGTAATAATGAACGAGGAATAACCTCACTACCTCGTACTAGAGTGGTTGTTGATGGTGAATATATTAGCGATGTTCTATTTATTGCTAAAGACAGTATCTCAGTTTGCTCATTAAAAGTCATAAGGGCTATTTTGTGCAGTGCTGCTACTCTTGAACCATGATTATTTTTGGACGAATAAGGGTTAATTGTTTTTATATCAGTAGGGAAAGCCTCAAATCTATCGTGGTTTTCATCTTGTAAATACCGTTTTGTTACAATGAGGAACCGATGGGTATCTTCATAGCCATTATTGTTTGCAACTCTGATGAAAAAACTTTCCAAACTTTCATCTGAATGTGGTTCTGGTCTTTGTAGAAACATGGCTTTCCTTCCTGTTAATACTCAACAACTCTTATAAAGTTAAAAGAAATTAATATGTAATGAGTTTAGTAGATCACCCATAAATAAAAGCACTGATTACGCGAGTGTGGTATTGGCCTAGAGTAAGCGCTGAATGTGGAGTTTGAATATCATTACTTTCAGCAATAAACGCATTTTCATCGTTCTCCCAGTCTATCGTATAGCAATGATCCTCCACTTCGGTATCGATATTCGTTGAATATTGAGTATGTTCTTGGTTTCGTTCACTGTAATAACTATCGTTAAACATCGTTATTCTGGAACAGCTTTCAGGAATATCTATTTCAATTTGTTCTGCAAACCGTATCAGATTATTTTCAGCAAAAGTGTATAGCCACGCATCTTGATTTGCGGGGTTTGTCGTTCGTAATATTCGGCCTAAAACTTGGCGAAAGTATAACTCTGTTCGAATATTACTAAGATAACAACAGACCTGAAGTCTTGGAATATCAGTACCTTCACTAATCATGCCAATACTAACTATCCATTGAGTGGCGCTGTACTTAAAAGACTCAATTATGTTATTTGAGTGTTTGTCTTTATAAGTGACAAGCACACAAGTTTGGTTGAATTGTTGTTTTAATATTTGAATGATTTTTTGAGCGTGTATGATTGAAGCTGCTACGATTAAACCTCCAGCTTTTACTGATATTTGTCTGATCGTTTTAAGCTTATTAACTGCCAACTCAATGATTGCATTTAGAGCATCATTATTATTAAGTACACAAGAATAATGTGTATTACTATTTTCTAGAAGTGCATTGATGGAGCTAAAGTGTTCAGTCTCAGTGCTACTCTGCAATGAAATCTTATCGCTATCGATTAAAGTAATATTTGGTCGTCGACAAACACCATCATTCACTGCTTGTTTTAAAGAATATTGATAGTTACAAATCACCTTATCTTCAGGATCAGTATAAGATAGTAAACTAATAGGTAGCTCATCAGAACGCCAAGGTGTTCCTGTTAACGCCAGTGTATACAAAGCTGCATGTTGAATGTCATGTACTAAGCTTTGCCCCCAACTATTGTTGTCAGAGCCTTCATTACCCCCACAGTGATGAATTTCATCAAAGACACACAATACACGGCGGCGAGATATCGTTTTCCAAAAATCATGATGAAGGTATTGCATCGATTGGTAAGTCATAGAACACCCAAGCGTTGCTACTTGACCTGTGAATGTACAATCTAATATATCTGCGAATGTTTTTTGAATGTCTAAGGCAACCGTTTTTGATGGTGAAAAGCAAATAACAAGATCAATCATATTATTATCAAATAATACCTTTGCTAAATAGGCTGCCATGCGTGTTTTTCCTGCCCCAGGGGTTGCTTGAGCCAGAAAATGACGATGTCCATTTTTATAATGATCAATAGCATTAGAAATACACTCACTTTGCCAGAGTCGAAGCATCTTAAGTCCTTAAAGTTATTGATATGATAGTACGTTAGATATTGCTCGAATTTGCCCAACAATAGCTGCTGCGTTTTCTTTCGCTTCAGAGTGCAACTTCAATGCCAGAGAGACTGTCTCTGGAAATTGTTCGATCATCGCTTGGTATTGTTCAGTCTCAGCAAGTTTTATGGATAATTCAGCTTCCATTGTGGCCTTTTGCGTTTTCAGGCTCTTGATACAACCATCTGACATAGTGCCCATATTATTGGTTTGATAGTTCACTACATGTTGGTTTTTTCGTGGTTTTTTAGTTTTAAATTTAATTAAGTGGTAGTCATCACACTTTTTATATTTTTTACCATGTCTGACACCTGTTGAGGTAAGCACTCCTTTATCTTCTAATTCTGCTAAATGCCGTGAAGCAAAAAGCCTAGTAGTATTTGGGTTTTTATAGTGTGGGAATAAGTGCGTCAGCAAATCACGAATCGTCGTAGTTTTAAATGGCTCATCAGTAACTTCGTTTAAAGCCATAAGAATATCAGAATGTATTTTTACTAAATCGGTCATATCAAGTGTTTAATAAATAGTTTTGCGGATTATAGTCCGTGGTAACATAATCATCAATAATAGATAGTCTTTCATTTTAGGTATTCCATAAAATGAAAGACTTAGCAAAACTCTTTGGTGAAAATTTGCGCTCAAAACGTCGTGATAAAGGCGTATCACAAGATCAACTAGCATTATTGGCAGATATAGATAGAAGCTATATCGGTCGAATTGAGCGTGGTGAGGTCAATATAACGTTGGAAAAGGCATATCAACTCGCAGCAGTACTTGAGTGTGACGTTAAAGACTTACTTCCCTAAAAGATGGCAGCATTAAATCTATTACTTTTGATTTAATGTGCATATATATAATTGCTTTATTGGATATTTTCAAACCCAGAAAATTTGCACGGGTTAGCTGTCTATTGTCCGATTATGCGTTAGAGCAGATACTCGTAACATTTTCCTAAGTTACTCTTTGACTAAACTTTTTTAATAAAGATAATATGAATTAAAGTGTCTATCGCTTACATAGCGATTTAGTCATTATCGAACCTTCTATTCTATAGCTAAATGTTAGCTATAACGGCCTAGTATGAGTGAAAAATGAAGCTTGTTAGAAATATCCCTAAGTCGATTCAGCCTTATTTAGATGAAATAGCTCAATGTCTTTGGAGTAAAAATGCATCAATTATGATAGGTGCAGGCTTTAGCATGAACGCAAAAGCGATGTTTGATAATGCAAAACGCTTTCCTAGTTGGCAAGACTTAGGGAATGTCTTTTACGAAAAAGTTAGAGGGGAAAAGATTGCTGAAGCAAAATATAACTTCTTTGATCCACTCAAGTTAGCGTATGAAGTTGAATCGAATTTTGGTCGCCCTGTTTTAGATAATATATTACGAACAAGCATACCTGACGGTGATTACAAACCGTCAGAATTGCATCATTCATTATTGAGTTTACCTTGGACGGATGTATTTACTACGAATTATGACACTCTGCTAGAGCGAGCAGCCGAATCTGTGAATGAGCGCAATTATAAAGTAGTCGTTCATAAGGATAACTTAGTACATTCTACGCCCCCAAGAATTGTAAAGCTTCATGGTTGCTTTTCGGCCTCGACACCTTTAATCATTAGTGAAGAAGATTATAGGACTTATCCTCAAAAATTTGCTCCATTTGTTAATACGGTACAGCAAACATTGTTAGAAAACACTCTATGTTTAATAGGTTTTTCTGGTGATGATCCAAATTTCTTAAAATGGATTGGTTGGATTCGAGACAATCTAGGCAGTCAGAATTCTCCAAAAATCTATTTGATAGGCGTACTTAATTTATCAACATCTCAAGAGAAAGCACTATCACAATACAACATTACTTGTGTTGATATGTCGGCATGTAAAAGTGTTGGAGAAAAGGATCATCAAGCAGGAATTGATGCATTCATTCGTTATTGTGAACAAAGAAAAGAATCTGAAACACAGAGAGGTTGGAAACTTAGTAGTGAGTTGACCTGTTCTCGTTTTAACTCAACAAAGCCGCCTAAAGACAATGAAGTTGAGGAAGAAATCACGCAACTAATATCTTTGTGGAAAAATGAAAGACTTTCATATCCTAATTGGCTAGTCGTACCTAGTAATCTGCGACATAAATTATGGAATTACACTAGCAATTGGTCTTCTATTCTTGATAAAAAAACACGAATCTCCACTCCACTACTAAAAGAATTTGTATATGAGTTTTTATGGAGAAAAGAAAAGTCACTATTACCAATTTTTGACAACGAAGTAGAGTCTATTAAGCTGGCTATCAGTTCTTTGTTTTCTACAGATAGTACCTCTGATGGAGGTACTATCTACATTGCATTAGCGCTTTTAAGATACTATAGAGAAGAGGGAAAAAGTGATGAATGGTACTCATTATTTAATAAACTAGAAGCTAAGTATTCAGGTCAACATTACCAAGACTATTTAATTTATGAACGAGCGTTATTTTTGCTAATAGATAACAAAAATGTTGCCTTGATGGATTTATTGTCTACCTGGGTGTCTGGTAATTCATCAGCAATATGGATGTATAGAAAAGCAAGCATTTTGGCTGAAATAAATAAACTTACGGATTCTCAAGATATATTAGAGCAAGCGCTTATCAAGACTAGGCGTAAAATAAATGCAGGCACAGTAATCATTGACTATGCAAATGTCTCTCTAGAGTCGTATATATTGGTACTGTTAAATAATGTCAATTATGCACTTTCCATCAAAGCAAGGGACTGGAATCGAGGTTTAAAACCTGAGTATTTAGAAAGACTAGAAGAGTTGAGACAGTTTCAATGTAGTCCTCTTGAAGAGAAGCAATATCTAGAATTGGAAATCAAACACAATCCAACGCCTTTTAAACAAGTTACAGTGACAAATGGCTTTGATCTTGGTACTCAACAAACAACACAATTTTATTTTCATGGGAATGAAGAAGTATTAAATGCATTTAGATTGCTGAGATTTTTTGAAGACGCATCATTACCTTTTAGTCTTCCTCACTTAAACATTGGTGTAAATGGAGCCAATAGTGCAATAGAGCGAGTATCTAGTATTGCGCCATATTGGTCGATGACAACAATGCTTCGAACTCGTAACAAGAAGAGTTCCGAATTAATTTTTACCCGAGAAAGTTTATCTCAGTTTGAATCTAGTTTTATCGATAATATTGCCAAAAGATATATTAAGCTATTAAGTTCATATTTGAATGAAGAAAATAGTATGTATGAATATGGATTGGTACTACCTGAAGTTCTTTCGCGGCTTTGTTGCAGAGCAACCCTACCTGTAAAAGATGAAATAGCAGGACTATTGTTACAAATATATAGTAATAAGAATCCTCATAATAGGTTAGAAAGTTTAGATAAACTCGTAAAGAGGTTAATGGATTCTTTCAGTCATAATGAACTCTTTAATCGAATAGGGATAATAACTGAAATATCGTTTTATACTATTTCAAATGATGAAAGCAAGATGCAACATTTAATTTATCCTAATCCATTTGATTTTATTCTAGGATTATCTTGTTCAAATATAACATCTAGAAATAATGATGTAAGCGTGTCTAATGATATAGTAAAAGCTTTTTTGTTAGTACTTGAATCTGAAAATAAGGAAGATAGACGAAATGCTATTAGTACGTTGCTTACTTTGAATGATTTAGGACTTTTGAATAAAAATCAAGTTAAGAGTTTTCTAGCAAAATTGCTTTCAGATAAAGATATATTTGGTTTACCTCAACATACGAACTACTACAAGTCGGCATTTCTAGAAATTTATTCGGGTAATACGAAATTTGAAAGTAATTTTCGAGAGTACCTGTCAGCTTTATCTCCACTAGTGCAGAAAAACGCTGACGATCCTAGTTCATTCACCTTAAGTGGGAGAGCTGACCAATTTACAAAAGAATTAATAATAAGTAGTAAAAAGATAAAGTTTACCAATGATGAACTTCATCAGTATGCACTAAAGCTAATAGGGTGGTGGCAAGCCGATAAAGTTATTTTTGAAGAATATGCTTCAGACAGTGATATTAGAAGAGAAATGGTTGATAGATTCTCACTCTTTGTTGAATCTTTAAATGTTGTAATTATTCAAAATAAGCTTGCTGGGTATGAAACAGTCATTCAAGATATAATTTTTGAATTAAAGTCATTAGGACTTAACTATTTAAGTTTGAAAGCTTTTTCAGTGCAATATCTTTCTACTGACGTTGAAGAGTTTATAAATGAGTTAGATGAGTCACTTTCAAGTTTCAAAAAGGAATTAGTAATCGATGCGTTATATGCTATCAATCATATTCTATGTAAAGACGATAATCTTGACTTTAGATTTATAGATGCTTTTTCTACATTTATAAAATATTCAAGGGGATTGTATTTATCGTACGCATTTGAGGTAGTAATTAATATCCTGAATGAAAAAGGTATATTTTTTAATTCTCAGTTTGAAAATTCTGTACTGAAGTCACTTGACCGTACTTTAACTGGATTTGACCTACTAGATTTTGAAGAGAACTTGTCCTTACAGACTAAGGCTGCGAAGTTAGCAAGTGTTCTTAGTCTTTATTATATTGCAAATAGTAAAGATTTACCGGCTGTTATTCGTTTATGGGCTGAACATTGTAATTCACAGGAAGAATTTGCCGAAATTAGAAACCAATGGAAGGATTGCGAGAGCATTTTTAACAAATGAGACATCTGTTAAGCTTGTAAGGTGATTGTATAAAATCGTTTCTGTTCAAAATGAGCTAGCTATCTTAGCTAGCTCAAAATCTGCCCCATTATCATTTAGACCTAATACTCATTCATATCTTGTTAACGTGATTTGGATTAGTTTTATTTGGCTAATCAAGCTTATTTAATCAATGTCTTACTTTTTACATTCCAAATAAACACTCTGAAATAAAATAATGCAATCAAACTCATGATATTTATGAGTTAAATTGATTATGATTGTGGGTTTTAGAGGTGTTATTTTGCGTGAAAGTAATAGTGCTTACTAATCAGCTTTTATAATTTTGGAGATTCCTCATGAGGATAAATCATACTTGTCCATATTGTATGAAAGAAGCATTTAATAGAAGCGGCATGCAAAGTCTTAGTTTTAGGCTTACTCCTCACATGCTCCATGATAGCGGAGTACACGAAATTAAATGTCCGAGAGGTCATGAGTATTCAGTTGTGTTAAGTGCTGCTAAATATGAGATTTTATATGACTTAGGTATGAATGCTTTGGGTGACGGTTACACTCGGGAGTCTGTTTCATCATTTGCTAGTGCTCTAGAGCGCTTTTACGAATTCTTTATAAAGTTTCAAATGGTGAACACTGGCACTACATCGGAACTCGCAGATCAAGCGTGGAAGACCGTTTCAAATCAATCTGAAAGGCAGCTTGGGGCTTTTACCTACCTCTACTTATCATCATTAGGTGAATTACCACCAGAACTAAGCAGCAATGATAGAGGCTTTAGAAATAAGGTAATTCATAAAGGTTACATTCCATCCGTAGATGAAGCTATCGGGTTTGGAAAGGTTGTTTACAACCATATAATGTTGGTTATATCAGAACTTGAGGTTAAATATGGTCGCCAAAAATTGTATGAGTTTTACTCGAATCAACTTCCAAAAGGTGGCTCTAGTTGGATTGTGAGTGAATCTGCCAAATCGATGAATCTATCTCAAACATCTGGAGGCACCTCAGTGGTTGATTTTGATACTATGTTACAGAGGTTTAGGCGATAAAAAAGTATAAAAAACTGTCTAAGAGTGACTCGCAATGCATAGCATTTTTACTATGCGTTGGTTTTAGTGTTTAAGGTGTCCTGCGGTAGCATTGGTATTGCGTTGCTCCCTCTTAACAGAACGTTAGTGATCTAGAGGCAGTTTTTAGGTGGAGATTCAAATGGAAATGTTAGATAAGTGGGCGGAGCGCATATACTCCGAGAATGATTTTGGCAGAGGTGTCGCTACATCTCTTTCGGGAGTAATAGGACTATCTACATACATTTTCTTTAACGACTGGGTGGTTGCATTATTCGTCGTAATGATTGCTTTCCCTATATTGCGTATCGTGGCATCTGCTCTACACAAATGGCGCCGAAATCTTGCAGAACAACGGTCAATTGAGAGTGGGCTTGAATCGACTTTCAACGGACTGAGTTCCCTTGAGAGAGCGGTGGTTGATGCATTCGTAGATGCGGGTGGAACAGCACTCACATTCTCCCAAATAAACAGGCTCGATTTATCTAGTTCGGCTATCGAATCGTTAGTCCAACGAGAGTTGCTCTGGACTTCCGTCATGTCAGATGGGATGACGGAAAATTTTGTACTTGATATGGCGTTGTTTGATAAAGCAATAAGTAAAAAAGTTGAGTCCGCTCACTAAAAAGCAAATAAACAGGGACGTTTACTCGTAACGCATTTTTTCATGGAAACGCTGTGATACAGGCGTTTCAATCAGCTTGTGTTAGTAAACGCCCGTTATATGCTTTATTTGATTAGGTAGTTCAAATGAGTCGAAAGAAATTTATGGAGTCTGTGGGTGCAACCTGCAGAAACTGGAACTGGAGCTGGTCATTCGTTAATCACGATGAAAAGTTTGTGGTTTTTGGTCATTGGGATGTACACAAAGATGGCTTAATCTTTAATGAAAGTTGGAAAGGTGCTGGGAGAAAGCAGTCACTAGAACACGTATCTCTCATTCAGGAGCATGGGTACAGTTTAAAAACGTTCCCAATGCAGTACGATGAAACAGATACTGGTACCGCCAAAATTAAAAGTTTCGACTGGGTTCTTGAGGATAAGCATTTAGCGGGAGTTGGTGGTCTTTGGTATGCGTTAAGCCCCTCTGAACACGAGGTTGTCACAGCTATAGAAGAGGTTGTTAACCCCGAGACTTACACTGAGGGTGCAACGAAGAGAATTTCTGTAAATGCATATGAACGCAACGCTGATGCTAGAGCTAAGTGCATATCTCATTATGGGTGCAAATGTTATGTTTGCAACTTTGATTTTAAAAGTGTTTATGGTGATATCGGTAAGGGGTTTATACACGTACACCACGAAGTTGCACTTGCTGATATAAAGCAAGAGTATGATGTTGATCCTATTAGTGACTTAAAGCCGTTATGTCCTAATTGTCATGGAATCATACACAGAACACATCCGCCGATATCCGTCGATGCTTTGATTTCCCTGTTAGGTGACAAGGTTTAAGGCGCATATAACAGATAAGGATATGTGTCGCGCAGCCGACATCTATCCGAAGTATTGGACAAGCCCAAACCGCTTTATATACAGCAAAACATAAGACACCCATAACTTTCGTAATCCATTTTGATCAATTCTGACGGTACTCCATAAATAGTTTTTAATCAGTTGAGCAAGTATCACTTGAGATCATCAGTGGTTAACGTATCAGGCGATTTATTCAATGCTGAGTAATGCGACGAAGTGCACGACTATAACCATCAATAGTAGCTGGACGTTTACCTTGTATAGTTAGGTGGATAAGATGTTGTTCATAAAGATAATCTGAACGTTGCTGTTGTTCGTTATTCATTATTAATACTCCATTATAAGGAGTATTAAAGGTAGCTTAATTGCTGTCTGCTTTACTCTGCCGCGTAGCGGCTTCGTTTAACAAGTCAATTCAACAGGACAAAAAACAGTTGGTTTTGCTCCTGCGTCGCTAATTTTAACCAACTATTTTTTGCCTCTGATTGAGGCGTTATAACGCCTCAACAGGCTCCATAAAAATATCAATATAAGGATTTAATGTGAAAATAGTTGTACCTGAAGTTCAAATTTCTAGTGACTGTGGATTTAGTCCTGATATAGATATATTCAAACGAAAAGGATTTGGTGAAAGACTTGCTAACCTTGTTGAAAATTCAGGAGGAAGCCCTGTTATAGCATTAGACTCTGGATGGGGAGAGGGTAAAAGTACATTTATAAAAATGTGGCGTGGTTATCTTGAGAATCACAGAGAACCAGAAATCATATCTATTTATTTTGACGCTTTTGAAAATGATTATCAGAAAGACCCATTTTTAACGTTGGCATCTGAAATTTATCAACTCATCACAGTCGAAGATGAAGAAAGGAAGACAAAATTTAAAGATAAAGCTGCCAAGGCAGCTAAGTCTCTTCTAAGAGGGGCTTTGAAAGTGTCAGTCAAAGTAGGTACTGCAGGTATTGTTGATGGTAGTGCTGTTGATGTGGCAGAGAAAGAACTATCGAACTTGGTTGCAGATCAAGTCGATGATTTGATAAAAGAAAGATTTGAACACGCAGCAAAAGACAAATTAGCTCTGAAAGAATTCAGGAGTTATCTTTCGAATTTTGCTAATGAAGTCAATGGTGGTAAGCCGATCGTATTTATTATTGACGAACTTGATCGCTGTAAGCCTGATTTCGCTTTAGAGTTACTCGAACAAGTGAAGCATTTGTTCTCTGTTCAAGGTATAACCTTCCTTCTAGTTACTAATAGAGAGCAATTAGAAGAATCAATCAAATCTAAGTATGGTCAAGGAATCGACCCTACAAATTACCTTCACAAGTTTATCAATGTCTGGTTAACGATGCCTCGTGCTTCAGATGAATACAACGATAATGGCTATCAATTTTTACAAAATGCTCTTTCTGCAATGAAAGAGGAAAATGATGTTATAGCAAACACTGACTCAGTCTCAGTTCTAAATGATATCGTTAAGTTTTATCAACCATCATTCAGAGAGATAGAGCGCATTCTGTCTTATTTCTCTATCGTCAATAATATGTTAGGTAATCAGCGTTACCTTGAAAATTATCAGTATATGATTTCTATGGTGTGTTATCTGAAAGCCTGTCAACCAAATTGCTTAAAAGTGATAAACGGGAAATTAAATTCTAGCCATATCATCGAGGCTGCTAGGTTAGACGAAATCGCTTCCTCCGAGTCATATAATCTTCAATATGTTAACAAGCTTGTACGCTTCGACTTTGCTGATGAAGATACACGAAAGCAAATGTTGGAAGAGAGGGAGATTCAAATGAATGGTATGAGGGGTGCACCACAAAATTTACTCAAAACTATTAGTTCATGGTTGTCGGAAATTAACCCTAGCTAGCGGTGTTATAACAGATAAGGATATGTGTCGCGTAGCCGACACCTATCCATACTTTTTCTAATATCTACTTACCAGAGTAGAGCAAATAATCTAAATGATTTCTGTCCAAAAAATTAGCTAAAGATCTTACTCTCATCAAAAGGTTTTCTTTTTCCTCTATTGTTGCGCATATAATCTTCCCAACCTAAGTCATTAGGTTGGTCTTGCAACATTCTATCTGTGATCTTTACGTCTTGAACAAAAGGGTTTTTCCATGTTGAGAGTTTATTACCAGATGTCAAATTAGAGGCAAATTCCCAGTCGTTTTTACTGATGCAGTTATTGTCGTTTTCAATTGCATTTACCGCAGCCTGAAAGACTAAATTTCGAAGTGAACGCATATTTCCTTGCGAAAATGCATAGATTTTTTTTGCTATAGGTTCTGATGCAAGGTTTGATAATTGATCAAAAGGTAAGGCTTCATCTAAACGTCTGAGAAAACCAGCATAAATGCCATAATTATTGATATAACTAAATGGTTTTAATTCAAACTGTATCGAAAAGCGGCTTCTCAGCTGACTGTTTGCTGCCAAAACTACTTTTGAATAGGGCATACCAAAAAGAATGATAGGGCATTTTGTCTTATTTATTAACATCTTTAGCCAGTCACCAACTCTTGAGAGTATTCTATTTGAAGATTTTTCTACTAAGTGTTGAAATTCATCAATGATAATAAGCTCTATTTTCATTGTTGGCACTAAATCTACTATTCGTTTTGTTAAAATGGCTAAGTCTGATTCATAAAGAGCTAAGGGATCTTCAAGGTAGAGCAGGAGTTCACGAGCGGCATCTACAGGTTTTGCATTCTCTGGTAATTCGATATAAACAACAGGGACAATATCTTGTCGTGCTGTTGAGTCTTTATCATTAGCTTTTAGGTATTTTCTTATAATTGAGGTTTTGCCAACGCCAGATGCGCCATATACCATCATACACGATGGTTCTGCCCCAAATTTAGAGAGCCTTCTGCATCGATCTATATTGTTTATGATAGCAGCTACATCAGGCGTAGATACAAACGCTTTTTTTGCTTTGGCAATTCTTGTAATGTTGTCATCCATAATTTAGATCCTATACATAATCAATATCCCATCCACTACTATCTTCTTTTTCAATATTTTTAGTAGATGTCTTTTGATTATTAGCAGATTTTTTTTCTTTAGGTTGTCGAGCATTAACAGCCATTTGTTCGTTTTCTTGATATCGAGCAGCACGACGTTTATTTGTTATTGTTGTTTTTTTCTTTTGAATAGATTGATCAACAATTTCATCAATTCTTAATTCAGCATCAATTTCAGAGTCTAAGTTATGTTCGGTAATATTGAGTTCTTGTTTTATTTTTAGGTTTTTTTTATGCATCCATAAAGTTACTGTACTCGCATATTCATAATCAATAGCAGGGACTTTGAAATAGGATTCTGTATCTTCATCAAGAACCCATATGAAGCCCATATTTTCGCGGTTATATTTTATCGTAACTTTATGATTACCTTTCTTACCTCGGTATTCTGCTAATCGTTCACTGCTATAAAAAAGCTCTGTTGCTAGTCCAATCCCTTCTTTTCTTAACATTCGTTTATCTAACTTAGTAAAATAGAAATCAAGTTCTTCGTTGGTACCAAGAAATTCATTCGGAGGCCAATTTTTTTCAGCGTGTTTCCATACTCTATTTGGGCAATTTGTCCCTCTTGAATTTGGTCTAGGATGGAAAATATCAATAAGCCATGTAAGGTATATTTGTTTGATTTCACTTAATGTTAACGAGGCTTCGTCGCTGGAATTGTAGCCCTCTCTTTGTAAGTAATTACTAAATGTTTTGCCGGGAAGATCATTAAGTAATTCAGTATTAGTGGTTCCATACTGCCGTTCTGTATGCGGTTTATTATCAGGTGTTTCTACTCTGTTTTGATGAATGTTTATAAGTAAACTGTCACAAGCAAGAGTAAAGTCTTTAGACAAAAACTCTTTACCATTATCCGTAACAAGTAGGTCAGGGATTCCATAACATAACCACTCATTTTGAATTGATGGATAGTTTTGTAATAGATTATCTTTGCGTTTGATTGCATTTTTTAATGCTAAGGCAACAGACATGTAACTTGGAGGTTCAAAGCCAAGGTAGAAACCAATTACTGATTTACTATGACAATCTACTAGTTGAGTTAAATAAGGACGACCTATAGATACTCGATGTTCTTCATGAACAGCAAATAAATCTAACCATGTATGATCAATTTCAACTCTCTCTAATAAGTACTCAGTTTGGATTTTTTTCCCCATACGACGGAATTCTCGCTTTGCTATTCGATCTCCTTTGCTTCCGGCTAATTTTTCATAGGGGGTGATTTTTTTTACGCGCTTTCTTATGGCTTCATATGACGGGTAGATATGTAGTGTTTTATGGGTAAGATTATATTGTCTAACTTTTCTTCTTACCCGTCTAAAAGCTGTACTGACATTGATTTTATTGGCAGAAATTACTTGCTCAACAGCTTGATCAATATAGACTGATATTATTTTAGGTACCTTCGTGTTTCTATTTCCCCTTTGTTTAGTCTTTGGTACTAAAGATAAAATACTAAAGTTTGATTTTTTATAAGCTAACCACCATCGATAGATTGTACTTGCACTTGGTATTGACCGCTCTTCCTGTTGTTGAAGAGCGACCCGTAAGCCTTCAATTAAAACTAAGTTTATTTCTGAACTTTTATTCAAGATGTTTCGAAGTATATTCAACCTGAATTTAGCTTCATTTTGAGCTTTTTTGCTAAATGATGTTAAATCTTGCAAATCATCATTTTCGATAAATGTGAGCTCACTGGAAGCATTTTCGCTAAGCCTCTTATCATCAGATGTTGGGGTTCCATGAAAACTGGAAAATGAGGTTCTAGACATAATAAGTTGTCTTTAATTCAGTTTGGTTATTCAGAAGAACTCTAAGGTCAATGTTTATCAAGTACTTAGACAATAAATCATAAATTATCGGAATTATATTTTTACTATTACTAAAATGATCAATGATTGTTTCTAGCTTTGTTGAGCCATGTTTATTCAAATACCTAAGAATACTTGTTTGCTCATAAGTTAATTCAGACTGCGATGTATATCTGTGCATGCGTTTTAAGTTTTTAAGAAGAGGAATATGTCTAATATCGTGTTCTTCAATCAATTCAAGATCTACATCAAAAAGTTTTTTTGCATACTTTCTTTTAGCCTCAAACTCTCTAGTAAAACATTTTGAATTAACAGCATTTGGTGCCTTAACTTCGTATAAAACCATCTCACCACAATCAAATTCACATAAAAAGTCAGGAACATAGGTACGAATAATTCCATCAATGACATAACTATATCTAATAGGTTGTGAGCAAAATCGGGAGATCTCGTTATTAAAATCAAAATGAAAACATGCATCGAATTCCAATGTCGATTCAACTGAAATGATAGTATTCATTTTAATACTAACGTAACGATGTATATTTTTTCCACGAGATTTTGTTAGCTTTCTAGCTGGATGAGTAAATGCTAACTCAAGAGGAGAGTCTGTTTGATATGTCGTTGCAGGAGACGATTGCATAAAAATTGCCTCTTTCACCATATGTCGTAAACTTACATAAGTATGGTATAAAAAGAGGCAATTTCAAATTATGGTTGTGATGATTTGCAAGTTATGGTTGTAATTTTCACTTTATGGTTGTATCAACAGCGAACCTTTTTTATGTGTTAGACAATATGGTTACTTACCCGCAATTTTTGCTGCAAGTAAGCCTTGTAATGCGTATACATTGGTTGAACCGTTAAATTCAAGTGCAATAGGATCATGCTGACCTGAGATCCACAGTTTTAATTCAGCGTCGAGATCAAAGTGACCTGTTGTTTCAACTGTGTACATTGTAATTGATTTATAAGGTAAAGAGCGATATTCCACTTTTCGGCCAGTTAACCCTTGCTTATCAATTAAAATCAAACGGCGATCGGTTAGGATGATCATATCGCGAATTAATTTATAGGCTAATTCAATCTGTTCGCCTTCGCCTAAAATCGTTGCTAACTCTTCTGTAGCATCGTCAAGGCTCATTTCACCCGCATTACCCAAAATAGCGTTAAACAGACCCATGATTTATATCCTATAAAATAATTAACTGGTGATATTTACTGCAGTCTAATCGAATTGTGTTTTTTATGCTAGTGACTAACAGCCGCGACGCTTCCAAAATTGGTTTTCATCGTGGCTATACACGTTAAAGGTTTTCTCTGCGATGATGGTATTGTTTATTTCTAGTGTCATTCGCCATGGCCCAATTTTATTATCAATCGGTGCCCAAATAGTATCGCCGAGATAGAAATCCCAATCGTTATTGCGAATATATAATTCACCATCAAACGGTGTCATAATCTCGCCATCAGCATCGGTAATCTCAGGGTGGTAAATACAGTAACGGATCTTTTCACCTTTGGCTTTTTTGATATTAACGGTAAAACCGAACTCAATATCAATTTCAGCAGGTACATCGAGCGTGAACTGCTGCACTTTGGGTAATTTTTTTGATTCAGAATCCCATGTTGAGTAAATACCGTATGAGTCGATACGAACAATTGCTTTTGATTTTGCCATTATAGAGTCGTCTATTGCTGGTGGATAAGGTGTCATTATAGCGATAAACAGCCTTGACGGCATATGCTCAAGTTAGTTAATACATTGTCGTGGTTTGTATTAAGCATCAATGTTTTTATTATATAAAGTACATATTATCAATCTGTATGTTGGTGTTTATGAGGCTATCTTATCTGCATGCTTTCGTTCTGTAGTTGAATGCCAAACTGTTACTGTAGCGGCTGATTTATTGAATATCAGTCAACCAGTGGTAAGCCGTTTATTATCCAGTTTAAAAGAACAATTAAAATTTAAGTTGTTTATTCGTCAACGTAGTCGATTGATACTAAGTGATGAAAGCCAAGCTTTTTATTTAGAAGTAGCTAAAGTTTTTGATGCTGTGAATAGATTAGATAGCGCAGTGGAAGCGATTCGAACCCATCTTTAGGCTCTACCATTAACTCTTTTGCAACGGTGATTACTTCTAATGCTGCTGAAATTACCCTTGTTGTTTTTTAAACGGGAACATATGTTTATTCATCAAACGCTCGCTATTTTTTGAGCGTTATTTTTTCTAATTGATAGTTGTTTGTCATTGCGAATAATAGCGGAATAATGCTTTCTGCGTATTTTATACCATTTGTCGCATTGGATAGGTCGACATCTATTTTTATATTATTAGTAGCCGGTATGTTTTGGTTAACGTGGAAATGATACCAAATTGATGATGCTGCATAGATACTGTTCTTTAATTTATTATTTAATGACAAATATGACTTACCAATTGTTGAATTAAATAGTTGGGTAATATATTGTTGTGAGAGTGCTGAGAAGCTATTAATAGTTTCTTTTTTACCAATGTGATTAAGATAATTTTCATCAAGATAACGACAGTATTTGGGGTCTTTTAATAACTCTAAATAGTTCATGTTATCCAAAAAAAACATTAATATTAATAACTTGTGATTTTTGTGGATATAAATATCAGGAATGTTTCGTTGATATTCACAACAGATGTCTGTTAATAATATAATATTGTTAATGTGTTTGTTTTTTCGGTTACATGTTACACCATAATGAAGTATTTTCTTTCCGAAAAATTCAATATTAAAATCTAACTGTTCTTTTTTTCTTAATTCAATCATATAAATATATCCCTATATTTTCTTGGCAACTTGTTAAGTATGATTTTAAATTGATTTCATTAATTTAAATTGTAGTTAAGATTAAATGTTTCGCCAGCATTATAGTTATAAAGAATTCTATGTAGTGGAGGATAGCCCAAGTTAGAAAACTAATTTGGGCTTTATAAATATCATATTAATCTAATATGATATTTATAGAGAAAGGAGATATTTAAATGTGATTTTTTGATTGTGTCATGATGATTTTTTTAGTGTAATCAAGTACAAATTGCTGACAATCGACAGCTGTTTGAGGATCAAAATCTTGATTATGCAGATCAGTATTAGACAAAATGCGAATACCGATAAAAGGCACTTTATAAGCTTGCGCCACTAATGCCGCTGATGAGGTTTCCATTTCTTCAACCGCAGTATTGAAATTGCTATGTAGCCAATTAATACGATCAACTTCGCGGTTCCATTCATCAGCTGTACCGATAATACCGGTTACAACCTTGCCTTTTTTATAGGTGCTTGCCATTGATTGGGCGATATTGATTAAACCTTGATCAGCATAGAAAGCATTATGTTCGACTAATTTACCTTGATCACGTAACCGCATAGTAACGCTAAAATTCTGCCATTTAGTAGGGTCAATACCTTGGCCTTTTTCTGTAAATTCTGATTTATATGCACCCATATTAAAACTGGTTTTACCAATCACGATATCACCACGTTGTAACTGTGGATCATGCCCACCAGATGTACCCTGATTAATAATTAATGCTGGCTTAAAGCGCTCAATGGCAACGGTCGTTGCTGCTGCTGCATTAGCAATACCCACTTCTGTTCGAGAGATAATAACAGGGTAATCGTTAATCGTACCTTGCCAAAAAGTCCATGAGCCTATTGTTGTTTGTGATTTGTTTTTAAGAGCATTAACAAGGGTAGTGGTTTCAATATCCATCGCGCCCTGAATCAATATTGGTGCAGAGACAGGTGTTGATGCAATGCCCACAGAGGATAAAAGAAGACAGCAAAGTAAAAAAACACGTTTAAGTAAAGACATTGAGAACCTTTGAATAATGAAAGATAAAATCAGCGCGTAATGTAATTAAAGCAAACGATTGCGTCAACGGGTTTTGATATTTTTATTAATAATTATTTTTAATGGTTGCCATATATAAAACTTGTATATGTGTTAGGTGTAATATATTTTATTGCAAGCAAAATACTGCTCTTTTCTTGATGTTTGGGAGTTATGAAATGAAAATTAAACTGTTAGCTGTACTTATTGGCGGAAGTTTGTTCAGTACTGGTGCTTTAGCAACAGATAATTCATTGACTGATATAGCAACAAATACCTTTGACACACTCAATAATATGCAGGCATTAGCTCAACAACCAAGCAATGTTATTGAGCGTGATGGTCGACAATATTTGCAATATAAAGGTAAAGAATATCGATTGAATCATGAACAATCACCGATGTTTCCTTTAAATGATACCAATGGTGAATACAGCACCGCTTTTCCATTTGTCGGTCCAGAGTGGGAATATGTAGCATATAACGGCGGTTTTTATTTACTTCATCGCCAATTTGGTATCATGAATTCTGATGATACAGGGTGCTTTGTAGAATATATTCCAGCCGCACGTGGTTCTCAACATGATGATGGTAGTTACATTTGGGAAAGTGAATTAGTACAGCGAACAGTAACGTCTGACTGTGGTGATTTATCTATGCCTACTATTTCAGAGTTTAAGACCGGATCTGTGTCAGATATTGGTGTTGAATTGGTTTGGAATGATACGGTAGTCGGTAATAGCTACAAAATTGAATTAACGGAATATCGAGAAGGCGAATCTTCAATTACTTATAATTACCCAGCTAAAAAATCGGGTTTTTATATCGCTGATCTTGAGCCAAATACCCAATATGATGTTAAGTTGGTTGAGTGTAATCAACTTGGATGTGATGAAAAAAGCTTTTCTTTTAATACTCTTTCTTCACGTTTAAGTTACAACGACAGTCGTCAAGCTGTTAATCATTTAGTCGGTAACTTAAAAGCCAATGTGGCATTAGCACAAACACATACTAGTGTTGCGCCTTATGGTAATGATGCGGTTAACCATCCTAATTTAGTGATAAATCGTGAGAGTTTATTGCTTGTTACGCCTAAATCAAGAAATGTAAATCAGCTATGGGTTGATGTTGAGTTAGATGGCGTGAGCATGGGGCGTTTCTTAATGCACCCACCAAGTGCATTACCTGATACGGATCAGCACGATAACGGTAAAAGTAAAGTGATGTTCTCTCACTATGCATGGAGTTTGCCATTAAGTTGGGAGTGGATGAAGCCCGGTTTATCACTAAAATTTAGCGATAATCGCAATCGAGAAGGTGAGGTAACTCAAGATCTGTTGGTCTTTGGTGGCGCGCCAGAGCTTGTTATTCAAAATATTGATATTGGTATGTTAGTTGAGCCTCGTAATCAATATGACATGATCAATAATATGGAACAGTTAGCTACGGATTACTTTCAAAAAATACCAGTATCTAAAATGGTAGTCGCTGATTATACGCCATTGCATCTTCGTAAAGTAACACTACCAAATGGTAAGGTTTACACCAAAGCCAGTGAATATGAAACCCCTGGAGTTTACGCAGGTGATATGCGTGAATATATCGGTAAGCGATTAATTTCTGTTGGTATTAATAATGCTAACTTTGGTATTGTTGATACAGCTGGTAGTGATGCAAGTTGGCCGCGCCCATTTAGCCATATCACGGCGCATAATAATCGCGGTCGTTATTTAGCTAAAGACGAAGAGACTGGCGTGGTGACATCTACTGTTGTTAACCATGGTCTAAGTGGTGGCGGTGGCATGGTGACGCTACGTTCAACCCGTGGTAATGAATGGTCGCATGAATTTGGGCATAACTTTGGTCGTGGTCATCACCCGAAAAATGCATCTATTCATGATATGGAATCAGGTTGGGGTTGGGATGCACGTTATAAACGTTTCATTGGTAACATTCATTGGTCTGATGCAGCAATTACCATGACTAACGATAATAGTGGTGAAAGTGTGCCACCATTTGCAAATGAATTCCGTTTTATGCGTGAAGCAATGGGCGGCGGTGAAGGTGCATTAACTGGATTGATTAGCCATTATACGTTAGAGCATCCTATAGCGACGCGAGTAACTCAAGATTGGTTTAACCGTTCTAATAATCTTGATACTAATAGTACTACTGGCTACGTTAAATGGGATCAAACTAACCAACGGTATGTTGAATCCGATACAGGTTTTGCGGCGGCTACACAGCAAGGCGTGCCAGTGATCACTGTACTTGGTATTTATGATCCAACTGAAATAAACTCGAGCCAGATATACCCATTAACCTATTCAAATTACGGTAACTTATTTGATCTACCTGCGCCAAGTACAATAGCTCCTCAGCGTGAAGGTTGGGTTGCGATCACTGATCTCAATGATACAGATCGAGAGCTAACACAGTGGCAACAGATCAAAATAGACAATCAATGGCTGCCGTTATGTCAGTTTAGCTATACCAATGCTAATGGCGAGAACGCAAATTTTGTCGGCTTTGAAAATGCTGAAGCTGCGACATGTCAGGTATCATCTGATATGTTCTGGTCGGTTAATAATCAACGTGAAGTGCCTGTTTCTAGCGTTAATGATTACCAATTGCTAGCATCTAAAGGTGATAAACTGGGTAATGTTACTTATACGCCAACAGTTGAATTAGGTGAAAAGACCTTGTGTTCATTGGATAAATCAGGCACATCACATGATGGTGCTGGATTTGTTGAAAATAATAAGTGTATGCAAATTGCTAATGTTAAACATACTAACGGTGCAAACTGGGCGTATGCAACTCACCAAGGTGGTATTAAGCAATATAGTTTAGCTTCACAAAAGCAGTGCCAGTTGATCGTTGAAGGTGAAAATGGCGATATTACTAATATCGCGCTAAGTGTTTCTCGTCATAACAGTAATGAAAGTAATAAATTACACCTTAATTTATCTGCGGATAACCATCCCACTCGTATTACAATTGAATGTTCGACAGTGCCAGGCTCGGAATCAGTGTTAGATACTGTTGCAACACCACGTAATCCGGCAGTTGCTGATCTAAGAGGACCGGTAATTATTGGTCAAGAGAATGGCTATAAAGCACTTGAGTCTGCAATGCCAGCTGGTTGGTTTGCACATACTGAAGGGTTTGATCCTGCAACATTATCAAATCGAGATCGCAACTCACTAGCGACCTTAAGCGTAGGCAGTGAAAAACCTAATGTTTGTCGTTTTCCTTTAACCATTAATGGTGTTGAACAAACGGTACATGGTTATGTTGAAGATTTTGGTAACGGTGACTTCCAATGTACTGGTGGCACTGAAATTACAGTGACAGATAGTCAAGGTGAGATGCCATTAGTATCGGCTGTTAATCAATTTGAATGGATATCGCTCAATAATCCACAACAAGTAGGTCAACGAGTAAAAGCAGTTGAAGGCAGTGATACTAATCTATGTAGCGTAACTCGAGGTGGCTTTTATGGAGCTGGCTTCATTAATGCTGGTGGTCAGTGTACGCAAGTTCCTGGCATAAAATGGTCGAATGGTAATCACTGGACCTTCTCTAGTGGTTACGGCCAATATAGTTACCAGTAAAAGATGAACTATTGCCTGTTATAGCTAATATAGCTGTTTATAAATATTATTAATGTTTAACCTAATAAATCCCTCATTCAAAAAGAGTGAGGGATTTTTTTAGATTATTTTAAAACAGCAATTGATACAGAAAACCTGCGCTGATAGCCATACCAATAATAACCGCTAAAAATGCGACAATCATTTGATTTTTAAAGATAGATTTTAGCAATATCACTTCAGTTAAACTTGCACCTGCACTGCCAATAATCAATGACATTACCGCACCTAGGCTCATTCCTTTAGCTGCTAATGCAGCACTAAGTGGAATTACTGCTTCAGCACGAATATAAAGTGGAATACCAATAATAGCCGCAATAGGGATCGCAAAAGGGTTATTTTCACTGGCAACTTTCGCTACAAATTCAGTCGGCATAAAACCATAAATCATCGAACCTAATGCGATACCGCCAATTAAATAAGGCAATACTGTTTTAAAATCAGTCCAAGTTGTTTGCCAAATTTGAAGCCATTTATTAGTCGGTTGTGGCGTCGAATTGCAGCTTGAGCCGCAACAGGATGGTTTAGGCTCGCTATAGGCTTCGGCTTTAATGTATTTTTCAAAACCTAATTTTTCTAATAGGTAACCCGCAATAATAGAAACGCCCATTGCGATCACAAAGTAAAATACCGTCACTTTTATACCAAAGGTCACCGCAAATAAACCAATAATAATCGGGTTAAGTAGCGGACTTGCAAACAAAAATACCATCATAGTGCCGAATCCGGCTTTCGCACGTAACAACCCTTTTAAAAATGGAATGGTAGAACATGAGCAAAAGGGAGTGATAGCGCCAAGTAATCCTGCAATAAAGTAGCCTTTACCATTTTTGCTACCAAGGATCGCCTGAATTTTTGCGGGTGGAATATAAACCTGCAACACACCAACTAAATAACTAATCGCAAGAAAAAGTATGGTCAGCTCTAGCGCAAGAAAACCAAACATATGAAGGGTATTCATTATCATTTCTGAAGTAATGGTGAACATAATATTTATCTCTGTATTTCTAGTATTTTCGAAATATAAATTCGAAAAAGATCTTTGTCAAAAGAATAATTCGATATTTATAGAAATATTTAAGGGTAGAAAAGTTGATATTGTTTAATGTGTTGAATAATAAGAATATTATTTTTTATTGTTCATCAATACAACATTCATCTTGGAGAAAGTTGATCACATTGGTTAAAGCATCGTATTGGGCAACGCAAAAAAGAGTTCGTCCTTCACGGCGTTGAATCAGTAATCCAGCCGAAGCAAGGCTAGAAATATGGTGCGACAGAGTGGAGCCTGGGATCGCAAGTTGTAGCTGAATATCGCCAACAGCAATACCCTGATGACCTGCTTTTATTACGCGTTTAAAGATAGCTAAACGGGTTGGATGGCCAAGTTCTTTGAGTGATTTTGCAATATGGTTAATGTCTATTGAATGGGTAGTCATCGTAAAATCAGCCTTTATTGTGGTATTTATTTCTGTCGATATCGAAATATAACTAACTGTCGCTCAAAAAGAAAGTGTACGCATGTCGTTATTTATCTACTGCTATCACAGTAACAATACTGGCTGTCCTTTATTGTTGGTGTTATTACATGCTTCAAGTTGTGCGCGGTGATAGTGTGCTATCAATAATTGAGTCGATAAAGAAACCATGATAAAGAAAATTATATTAGATACAGATCCTGGTATTGATGATGCGATGGCGATTTTATTTGCAGAATCCCATCCGGAAATAGAATTAGTTGGTCTTACAACAGTATTTGGTAACGCCACTATTGATAATGGTACTCGCAACGCTTTGTATCTTAAAGATCGTTTTCATATGCAAGCGACAATTGCTAAAGGAGCTAGTCAGCCATTGGTTCGAGCTCCGGTTGGTCCAACTGAAATCGTGCACGGAATAACGGGGTTGGGAGATTTTCAGATCCCAGCATCATTTACAGGGCGTTATGATCAACGCCCAGCATATCAATATATTATTGATACAGTAAAAACCCATCCTCACGAAATCACTTTGGTGGCAGTCGGGCCATTAACCAACCTTGCTTTAGCATTACAAGCAGCTCCAGAAATCGCTGATTTAGTGGCAGAGGTTGTAGTAATGGGGGGTGCATTTGGGGTAAATGATCATCGTGGCAATGTTACGCCTTATGCGGAAGCCAATATTCATGATGATCCCCATGCTGCGGATATTGTATTTTGTGCATCTTGGCCTGTAACAATTATTGGGCTAGATGTTACCGAAGAAAGCTTCTTTAGTGCAGCTTTCCTTGAGCAATTACGTCATGATGCTGGCGGTGTTGGTGAGTTTATCTTTGATATTAGTCGTTATTACTTACGTTTTTATTCACAGAAAGTCGGTCTTGATGGTTGTCATGTTCATGACCCATCTGCGATTGCTTATGTGATTGACCCAACGTTATTCACTACACGAAAAGGTGCTGTGCGGGTTGTGTGTGACGGCCCAGCGTCAGGGATGACATTACAAAAATTAGATAATAGACAGTATCAAACCGATGAATGGTCATCGATGCCGAGTCAGCAGGTAGGGGTAACAGTTGATACCAGTCGATTATTAGATTTATACCGTCAAACTATTATTAAATATCAGCATTTATAAAGAGATAATATTGCGGCTACATAATTCAGTAGCCGCTTAATTAAACACCCATAAGTTTTATCTCAATTTGTCATTCCTTACAGTGAACCGCCAGAGGATCTACTTGCAGCGTGTTTTATAGTGCGCTGAAATGTCAAAGAGTAAGATATAGGTGTTCAATTTTTTTTAACCCTAGATGACCGTCTCTATCGAGGCGGTCTTTATTTGTATAACTATGTTCATTACTATCAACTAAGTCGTACGTTAAGATAAGTTAATTATTTTAAAACTGTTAAATCAACAATATATTTTGCAGAATCATTCATTAATGCACTATGCTTTTTATCACTGTTTGGTTTCCAGTTTTTAGTATGGAGTTCAGACTGTGAATATAAACCTATTATTGGTTTATTATATGCTGTAGATATATGAACAAGAGCAGTATCAACAGATATAACACCATTAGATCTTTTTATAAGACAGATAGAATCTTGTATTGATGAAACAGTTAAAATATGACAGTTATGACTTAATGCATGTATCCATTTTTTTTTATTTTTAATATAAGCGGGAACTATAAAAACACATGTTAGGTTTTTTGCTTTTAACTCGTTAATTATTTCTTTACTTTTTTCTACCGTTAAACATCTTTTCTTGGATGATGCAAATGGATTAAAAACGATATAATCTTTAATGTTTTTTTCAGTTAGAATTTTATCTGTTGATATTAAGTTATCTTGATTTTCATAAACTTTAAACATACCACTGACATGATCAAATCCATAAGCAGCCATCATATTTGAATAAACCATTGGTTGAAATAAGCCTTTATCGCCTATATCTGTTAATGGTTTTTGTATGCATTTAACGGATTGGTCTAATCCTATTGTTAATGTAGGTTTTAAGATAAAACCAAGAATACATCGATGAGCTCTATCTAATGATGCTGGCTCAATTAATAAGTCAATATCACCTTTAAATGGCTTTAATTTTTGTGGGTATGTATACCATTTATTTTTATGTGGTAACAAAAGATAATTAACTCTCGAATCAGTAGATATTACATCAACATTTACTGGTGTACACAAGATAGTTATATTTGCATCTTCCCATTTTAGTTTTATAGCTTCAATAATTGGAGATATTGAGAAGTAATCACCAATTTGGAATGTTGCGTCAATAAATATTTTAGGAGATGTTGGTAGTTCATTTATTGAGCCTATCAAATTATTTCTATTATTTAATATATTTCTAAATATTTTCTTATGAATTGACATTCCATGACCTTAAACAATATGATGAAAACTCAAACGAGGCTATAAACCTTGATTGAAAGCGTTAATTGCATTGATATTAACAATAAATCGTTGATATTGATTTATTGAATGTGTTGCTAAACATTTCTAACACGTTGAATTTAAAGATGAGAGTGAAAAGTATTATAGATAGAGTATTGGTTATGTGCTAGCTGTATCGGTTGTGGTAAAAGAAAGACAGGACACCCATAAGTTTTATCCTATCTTTATACTTTAAATTAACACCTTCAAAAGCAATCTGACGCTGAAGTGTTAACCCCATCCAGTCGGGATTCCATGCTCTATCTATATAAAAATCACACTTATCGTCATCTAAGGTGTATTTTCCCATATATGCCATCATGGTTTTGTATAGCTTATCTTTATTAAATACTTTTCATCGTGATCTCAAATATAATAAAGATAATATTTATCTAATATTGTTTATATTTTTTCCACCATTTTTGCGAGTAGTGGTAATAAGATCTGCTGCTCTTCAACAGAAAGGTGACTTAGTAATCTTTTATTAACCTGTAATGGTATTTGCTCCAAATCAGGTTTCATTGCACGTCCTTTTTCGGTTAAGTAGATATGATAACTACGACGACTATTGGGATCTGGCTTGCGCTCAACCATCCCCAGCTTTTCTAATTTATCTAATGTGCGAGTGGTGGTTGAGTTCTCAACTTTTGCTTTTGCTGCAATATCACGCTGAGTTATTCCTTCTTGTTCCCATAAACACATCATGGTTGGCCAAAGTGCCGCTGTTAAATTATAAGGCTTTAACTCATGATCGAGTTCTTTGGTAGCTTGAGAAGCCAATACATTGATTAACCAACCAAAACTATCTAAACGTTCAAATTTTTTAGTCATTTTAAACCGACCTATCGAATATCATTAGTCTTGATTGTAACTGTCAGCACAATTGCATTCAAAATAATTTTAAAAACAATAGTTGCACACGCAACTATTGCGATGTAATCTGTTTGCATCTTAATGTTTAAAGAGAACTGTCAAATGTCAAAAACAACAATCAAATTACTACACCGTATTGCTGCAATAACGAGCTTTCTACTGGTTTTAAGTTTCTTTACTAGCTCAATTATGGTGGAGTTATTTGGTGATATAACAAATATCGTTATGGTAAAAACCGCGATCTTATGTGGTATTTGCGCGCTTATTCCGGCTATGGCTATAACAGGAATAACGGGCGCTAAAATGGCAGGAAAATGTAATAAAGGTCCAATAGCTCAGAAGAAGAAACGGATGCCATTCATTGCTATTAATGGGCTATTTATTTTATTGCCTTGCGCCTTTTATCTTTTTTATTTAGCGAGTAATCAGCAATTTACGACCACCTTTTATATTGTTCAGGTTATTGAATTGATAGCAGGTTTTACTAACCTAACGCTAATGGCTTTAAATATTCGTGATAGTCGAAAAAAGTCAAAAAAAGTAGGACACCCATAAATTTCATTCAATGGCGGTTCTGTGATTACATCAAGTCTAACCCCGTCATTCCCTACAGTGAATGCCCGCGAGGGCGATAGGGAATCTACTTAGAGCGCGCTGAAATATCAAAGAGTAAGATATGGCTGTCCAATGTTGTTATTGTCCAATACTGTTATTACTGAACGTTATTGTGCTCGGTAATTGAGACTTATTCATATTAAGTTAAGTTGGTTTTGCTATTTTAAATCACCAGAAGTGTTTATTCCCCCTTGCTGCTATTACACATCATTAAGACTGAGTCGTCATCATGAGGGATATCACCATTACTTTTAATGAGGTGGATATGATGAAGGTGACCCAATCGACATCGCAAATAAAATGGTTACCATGGATTGCAGGTATAGCCTTTTTTATGCAGACTTTAGATGCCACAATTATAAATACTG